>JBKKAT010000144.1:0-5462 GCA_046714535.1 Acidobacteriota bacterium
CAATCACTGGAAAATTTTTCAAAAGAAAAGATTGAAAAACCTGTTTAATATTTCTTCTCCGGAGGGCGGGCGTCCCTGCCTACCGGCGTTCGAGGCTTCGGTTGGGGGGCACGGAGGCCCGCCCTCCGGTTCTTGTGGATTTTGACAAGGCAAATGACGAGTGTTAAATTTCATTCCAACGTTTCCTAATAATCATGAACACTTCAGATGAACGCCTCGATGAACGAAGCAAGAAAATCCTGCGCGAGTTGATTTCCACCTATTCGCAAACCGGTGAACCGGTGGGATCGCGAACCCTATCCAAGAAGACAAAAATGGGATTGAGTCCCGCCACCATCAGGAATGTGCTGTCCGACCTGGAGGAGGCGGGCTACATTATGCAGCCTCATACGTCGGCCGGCCGGGTTCCTACGGACAAAGGTTATCGCTTTTTTGTGAATCACCTTTTGAGAAATCCACAGCTCAATTCACTCCAGAAAGAGATGATTGAAAACCAGATGGTCAAGTCCTCCGGCGATTTCGAACAGCTGCTCGTATTGACGACGGAGCTCTTATCTCGTCTGTCCCACAGCGTGGCCCTGGCGGTGGCGCCGAATCTGGAAAAAATGGTTCTGGAAAACATGGAATTTGTTTCGATCAGCTCGACACGCATTCTGGCAATTCTGGTAACGAAGGGGGGCGTGGTCAGCAATAAAATGATTGAACTTGAGCAACCGGTGGCTCAAGATGAGTTGGTTCGAATTGCAAATTACATCCGGACAGAATTTTGCGGCCAAACGCTTCCTGCCATCCGCCGGAAAATCCTGAATCTAATGAGACAGGAACAAACGCAGTACGACCAGCTCCTGAAAAGAGCAATGATTCTCAGCCAGAAATGCATGGAAATGTCTGCGGGTGATCAACTTTACGTGATCGGAGCATCGCAAATCGTTAACTATCCCGAATTTTCCGATCTAACGCGTACTCGCGAGATTCTCGAGGCCCTTGAACAAAAAAGCAAAATTGTTCATATTCTAACTGAGTGCATCGAGGGAGAAGGTATTCATATCCTGATCGGATCAGAAAATAGGGATCCGGAACTGAAAGGATTGACTCTGATCTCCTCGGCTTATAGATATGAAAATGAACCGATTGGAACTCTTGCAATCCTTGGGCCGACGCGCATGGAATATGGTCGGATGATCCCATTGGTTGATCATTTGGCAAAAATTGTGAGCGAGATCTTATCGGGCGGGAAATAAGGGGAAAAATATGTCAGACGAAAAGGACGATTTCGAAGATTCAGATTTCATTTCCAAAGGAAATGGTCGAGACGAGGACGACGAGGATATCCAGATTGAGCTTCTGGATCCGGACAATCCCAGTTCCGGCTCGCATGCTCTCGAAATGGCCCCAGCCAATCCTGTTCATGAGCTCGAAAGACAAATGGAAACTCTCCGGAAAGAAAAAGATGAAATCTACGATCGTTTGCTTCGCAAGCATGCGGATTTTGAAAATTTTCGGAAACGAAGCGAAAAAGATAAAAGGGAATTTCAACAATACGCCCTTTCTGATATTGTTGGAGACTTGATCTTTATTCTTGATAACTTCGAACGCGCATTAGCGCATGCGGACGAGTCTTCCAATCCGGAATACAGAAAAGGGGTGGAGCTGATTTACCGGCAACTGAGAGACCTTCTAGAAAAACGGGGATTGCAGATCATTGAGTCGAAAGGAAAACAATTCGACCCCAATTTTCATGAAGCGGTGGCGCGCGAACCAAGAACTGATGTGGAAGAAGGAACAGTTCTGGAGGAATTGCAAAGGGGCTACTTCTTTCAGAACCGGTTGCTAAGGCCGGCCATGGTGAAGGTAAGCTATGTACCGGATGAACCCAAAAAAGACACTAGCAAGAGTGATGACGAATGGCTGAACAGAGAATCATAGGTATTGATCTGGGGACGACCAACTCCTGTGCAGCGTTATACGAGAATGGTGTTCCACAAGTAATTCCAAACCTGGAAGGCGCCCGAACCACGCCGTCGATCGTCGCGTTTTCGGAGAAATCTGACCGCCTGGTGGGTCAAATTGCCAAACGCCAAGCCGTGGTCAATCCGATCAACACGATCTTTGCGGTCAAAAGGTTGATCGGTCGCAAGTTCGATTCACCTGAAATTGAACAGGTACGAAATTTTCTTCCATATCAGTTGAATCGTGCTTCCAATGGCGATATTCGCATTAAAGTAAAAGATCACGAATACAGTCCGGAAGAAATTTCTTCTTATATTCTCCAAAACATCAAGAAATATTCGGAAGATTACCTCGGTTATGAAATTTATGATGCCATCATCACAGTTCCTGCTCATTTCAATGATAGCCAGCGGCAGGCCACAAAAGATGCCGGTCAGATTGCAGGATTGAATGTCCGAAGAATTATCAATGAGCCTACCGCCGCAGCTCTCGCATACGGACTCAACAAAACGGATCACGAAATCATTGCAGTTTTTGATTTGGGCGGTGGAACGTTCGATATCACAATCCTCGAAATCCATGATGGAGTTTTTGAAGTTCTGGCAACCAACGGCAATACGTTTTTAGGCGGAGAGGATTTTGACCGCCGTGTCATTCGCTGGATGTTGGAAGAGTTCAAAGAACAGGCCGGCATCGATCTATCCTCCGACCGGATGGCGATGCAACGTATTAAGGAAGCGGCGGAAAAAGCAAAATGCGAGCTTTCCACAACGCTGGAAGCAAAAATCAATTTGCCCTTCATCACCGCAGATCAACACGGGCCAAAGCATCTGGATCTAACACTGCAACGCTCCAAATTGGAAGTATTGATTGAAGACTTGCTGGATCAGATCGAAAAACCTTGCTATGACGCGTTAAAAGACGCAGGAATCCGTCCCGATCAATTGAACCAGGTCATTCTGGTTGGCGGTCAAACGCGCACACCAAAGGTGATTGAACGCGTGAACAAGATTTTTGGCAAATCGCCGAACCGCGAAATCAATCCGGACGAAGTTGTAGCAATGGGTGCGGCCGTACAGGGGGCCGTTCTGAATGCAGAAGTGAAAGACATCGTACTGCTGGATGTTACTCCTCTGCCGCTCGGCATCGAAACGCGCGGTGGAAACTTTACAGTCATCATTGAAAAGAACACCACAATTCCGACAAGAAAGAGTTTGATATTTACCACCGTTACCGACAACCAGAGCACGGTGGAAATCAATGTCCTTCAGGGTGAAGGGGAGAAAGCGCACCAGAACAAATCACTGGGAAAATTTGAACTTACGGGAATCCTGCCGGCCCCGCGGGGAGTTCCGCAAGTGGAAGTCACTTTTGACATTGATGCAAATGGAATTGTTCAAGTATCCGCAAGAGACTCGAATACAGGATTGAAACAGGCAATCGTTATTTCGGCAAGCAGCGGTTTGAGCCGTGATGAAGTCAGCCGGCTGGCCACGAATACGCAGGTGGAGATGAAGCAGGCTTCCGTGAGAAAAGAGGTAGACGAAATGAAAAATCAGCTGGATCAATTGCTGACATCCAATCGAAAGGTTTTTGATCAGTTCTCAAAAAAGTTGGATGAGCAGGAACTTGTTCAGCTGAAAAACGTATTTTGGGAAGCAGAGCAAGCGAGTCACGCACAGGATGCTCAGAAAATGAAAACCTCTCTTGAAGCGATGCAGAGAGCGTCCACATTGCTTGCGCAGGCAATGTTGCGGGGAGATGCCTCGCTCTAGAAAGGCTCAAGAGGCTCAAGAGGTTCAAGGGGCTCAACCAAGGGGCTCAAGAGGTTACAAAGGGTTTGGCAAACAACAAAAGAGATTATTACGAAACGTTGGGAGTTACGCGTGAAGCTTCCGATCAGGAGATAAAGAGCGCCTATCGAAAGATGGCGATGAAATATCATCCTGACAAGAATCCAGGAAACAAGGAAGCAGAGGAAAGCTTTAAACAGGCTGCCGAAGCGTACAGCGTACTGGGGGATAAGGAAAAAAGAACGATTTACGATCGCTACGGTCATAGCGGTCTCGGTGGTTATTCAGGGGGCGAGGGTTTCTCCGGCTTCAATCCTGATCTTTTTGCAGATTTCAGTGATGTGCTGGGCAGCTTTTTCTTTGGCGACTTCTTCGGGAGCGGGGGGCGCAGGCGCCGAAGCGGTCCGGTTCGCGGCGCAGATTTGCAATATCATCTCGAAATCACGCTCGAAGAAGCAATTCAGGGAATCGAAAAAGAGATTCTCATTCCGCGAATGGATATTTGCGAAAAATGCGAAGGGACCGGTTCGAATAGTCCACAGGGCAAAACCACCTGCTCCACATGTAATGGATATGGCCAGGTGCGTTACAGTCAGGGATTCGTAACCATCGCGCGAACATGCCCGAACTGCAGCGGTACAGGACAGGTTTTGCGAGACCCTTGCAAATCCTGCAGCGGTGCCGGCCGGGTGGAGCGCAAAGTGTCGTTAAACGTAAAAATTCCTCCCGGCGTAGACACCGGGAATCGCCTGAAACTCAAAGCCGAAGGGGAAGCGGGAATGCGGGGTGGTCTTTCAGGTGATCTTTACGTCCTGATCGAAGTGCAAGAACATGCAGTCTTCATGCGCAAGGGCTTCGATCTCTACTGTGAAAAAGAAGTGAGTGTGCTTCAAGCCAGTCTGGGAGATGAAATCAGAGTGCCGACTCTGGACGGCGAGGAATCCATGAAAATTCTGGAAGGAACGCAGCCCGGAACCGTTTTAACAATGCGCGGAAAAGGAGTGCCGTACATCAATTCTTACGGACGCGGCGACCTCCATGTGGCCATCAAAGTAAAGATTCCCACAAATCTTTCGTCCCAGGAACGAAAGATGCTCAAAGAGCTGGCCAAACTCCGCAACGAGAAAATTAATCCGCAAGAAAGAGGCGTCTTCGAAAAAGTCCGCACCTTCCTGGAGTAGATTCTACAATCGGAGGGCGGGCGTCCCTGCCTGCCAAAATGGTAAGTCACCTATGACGAAACTTTTCCTGCGGGTACAACCTGCTGAAGGCGTTTTCCGTCTGGACCGCGAGTACAGGAAGCGTCTTGTCAAAGTCATGCGATTAAAATCGGGCGATACGCTTCAGGTTTTTACGCCGGGGAAACAATGGGAATGCCGCGTGCAACACATTTCACCCGAAGAAATTCACCTGCAGGTTCTGCAGGAACTACCTGTAGCCGCGCCGGACTTGCACTTGATCCTTGGACAGGCGATTCCAAAAGGCGATCGTTTCGAGTGGTTGATCCAAAAAGCAAGCGAAATCGGCGTCGCTGAAATTTCTCCTCTGATTACGGAACGCACCATCGTAAAACCGGAAAATGTTATCGTCAAAGTGCAGCGCTGGAATGAAATAGCAGAGCAGGCGGCGGGACAAAGCGAGAACTCCTTTCCCACAATCATTCATCCTCCGCAATCTTTGCGTTCTTTTTTGGGGCAGTCTGACGATTCCGGTCTGAAC
>JBKKAT010000145.1:0-6986 GCA_046714535.1 Acidobacteriota bacterium
GAAGGGAACCACTCGCCGCGGACGGACACTGAAAGAAGATCAGAAACTATCTCTTGATCTGCTGAATAGTGAAAAAGAACGCGCGGAGAATCTGATGATTGTGGATTTATTGCGGAATGATCTTGGAAAAGTTTGCGACGCAGGAAGTGTGATCGTTAACCGGGCACTTGTTGTGGAGCGCTACGACACGGTTTTGCAGATGACATCGCAGATTGAAGGTGTCGCGCGGAAAGACCTTTCTTTTCCGGATTTGATGAAAGCTGTTTTTCCTTCCGGTTCGGTCACCGGCGCGCCGAAAGTTCGAACGATGCAAATCATACAGGAATTGGAAAAAAGTCCGCGGGGTGTTTATACCGGATGCATCGGTTTTGTTTCACCCGAAGAGACGGTTTTCAGTGTTGCCATTCGGACGGCCGTCATTCAAGGAGCGAAACTGGAAATGGGTGTTGGGAGCGGCATCCTTTACGAAGCGGATGCGGGTCGCGAATACGAGGAATGCAGACTGAAAGCGCGCTTTCTGACAGATGCGCCAGTCGAATTTGAACTCCTCGAAACGATCCTCTGGCTGCCTGAAAGCGGTTACCAGCGGCTTTCTCTGCATTTGGACCGTCTGATGGAATCAGCGGAATATTTCCTCATCCGGCTGGAGCGACGGAACGTAACGGAGTTTTTATTAAAAAACAGACCGCTGTCCGCAACCCCTCTGCGGGCACGGCTGACGGTTAACCGGGAAGGTAGAATGTTCCAGTCTACTACAGAATTAGAAGTGGTGAGCGCATGGGATGTTCGATGGGCGGATCGAGCTGTAAACAGTGAAGACCCATTCTTGTATCACAAAACGACTCATCGTCCGCTGCAACGCCTGGAACTGAATCAAGCCAGGGAAGAAGGGTACTTCGAAGCGTTTTTTCGGAACGAACGGGATGAGGTCACGGAAGGCACTTTTTCGAACATATGGATTTTAAAGGATGGTGTCTATTTCACACCCCCCGTTTCCTCCGGATTGCTGAATGGAACGTACCGGCAATATTTGCTGGCTCAAGACAACTTTCCTTCAGCAGAGAAAGTGTTGCGACAAGAAGATGTGGAGCAGGCCGATGCCATCTTCATCAGCAATGCAATCCGCGGTCTGTTGCGCGTTTATCTCAGATAAGGACGCGAATTCCACTCGCGATTGCGGTCTTGTTCTAAGACCACTCTAAGGAAGGCTTCTTTCGCGAGACGACGCACTCCCGTAGATAGAGATTAATCAAATTTTGATATGGGATGCCGGTCTCTTGCGACAATTGCTTGAAGTACTCAATGATATCGACGCCCATTCGAATCGTTACAAGTTTCTTCAAACGGCTGGCAAATGGATTCTTCCGTCCTTTCATTTTCGTAAAATCGTATTCCTTTCGCATGATTCTTCCTATTCGCAATATACTCTTTGTTCCGGCCTTGTGGCTTTGCGAGCGGAAATGATTCGAACAACATCCTTCTCTTTCCGGTAGCAGAAACTCACAAGCAAGACGCGAAGCTTAAAACTTCGTCCCAGCATTAAAAACCTTTCTTCCTGATAGGAGTGATCAGGATCGAGGTACTCGATGGCTTGTTCGTCGAAGAAAACAGTTTGCGCCTCCTCGAAAGAGATGCCATGTTTTCTCCGATTCAGCCCATTTTTGCGCTCATCCCACTCAAACCCTAACCGGGACATATTTACATTGTAAATATAATCTTTAATTTTACAAGGATCAAATCTGGGGCAACCGGATTGAAGAACGAGTTACTTCAGAACCGGTAGTTCAACGCGGCAAACAAAATAAACTTTGAGGCATCCAATTCCCTGAAGGAGGAATTATGGTTCAGCCGCTGGCCACCCGCTTCCACTTCAAGGGAGTCATTGATCGTCCTGGTCAGGCTAAGGCCCATCGTGGCATAATCGGAATCTTCCAGAAAAACGGGCAAGATGAGCGGTCCGGAGCGTTCAAAATCCTGTCTCTGCGCGATTCCATATGCCTGGAGGTGAAATACTTCACCCAAATCTGTCCCCACGAGCAGCGAGAAACGGTGATTCGTGTAGGAAAATCCGGGATTATTGGAATCATTCACTTGATACGAATAGCCTCCTGAAATATAGAAAGGGTGCAACAGCTCCGCGATCACGCCGATCTCCTGAAAATCATCCCGCTGTTCCAACTCTGCTAGATCGATGGTTTCGAAGAAAACAGGACGGTTGTATTTTATCTTTTTGATTCTGTAATCCAGATTGATTTTCGTCCGCTGGAAACGTCTGGAGACTCGCACCGATCCACCTTTGCTGGCGGAGTTGGAATCTTCAAAGTGATTGAAATTCACGTCCGAGGCAAGCGCGGAGACGCTTACTTCCCAGTTCGGATACGGAAAAACTCCAAAATAGATTCCACTTTGCACATCACGAAATCCCAATCCCCCGAAAATATCCACAAACTGATTGGAGGATTCTGAAACCCACTTATGCCGTAAGAAAAGATTTGCCCCTGCGTAAAATTTGCCGAAAGGAATTGTGAAAGAGGTATTCAAACGATTCGACCATAAAAGTTTGGCCAGCTCACCGGATTGAAAGGATGTTTCGAGGTTGGTTTTCAGGCCGGTCTGATAATCAAAATGAAGAATGGCAGATTTTCCAACTTTGCTTTTTCCCTTCAGTAAATAGTTTGCTTTCAAGCCGGGTGTAATGACTTCATTCCGGAATGGATCGATGAAACTCTCGTATTCGAATGAGAATTTCAATTTTTGTTTTTCGAGCTGAAAATCGCCGGCACTTAACTGTGAGGATGCGAGGATTGCCGAAAGGAAAAAAAAGAGGATACTGCTACGGAATCGCAAGTTGCTGAGCTCTCGTTTTCAACGCTTGAAGTTTTTCCGTCAGATCCTTTTGCTGGGTAAGAAGTTCTTTCTTTTTTTGCTGATACTGCAGTTCAAATTGCTCTTGCTGCTCTTTTCCGTACACTTCGCTATCGGCAATATTGGCAACGGAAGAAGAGGATTCTTCAGTCCTGGGTCCGGGTAACGATACCGGGGCAAAACCGTTATCGGCTCTGCGGACAGCAACGTTGTCCGTAAAAAGCGTTGACTCCGCTATGAATTCCTCGGCACGTTCTTTCGTTTTACGTTCCTTCTGGAAATCTTGCAATTGCTGATCCAATCTGGCGAGATGAATGTTGATTTCCCGTGAGATTTCCTGCAACAACTGAATTTTTTGATCGATCTCTTGCGGGCCATCATAAGGTTCTGTTCGAATCGAACGCCATTCCTGTGAGACACTGATTCTGACGGTATCCGCGCAGAGACGCACATTCTGTTTTTGCAAATCCTGCAACTTTTTTCCGAGCAGGCCTTTTTCTTTCGGGCTCTTCTCTTTTTGAGCTTTTGCCAGAAGCGCATCCACCGTTTGAGCATAAGACGTGCGCCAATCTCTGCACACATTTGCATGCTGTTCGCGCAGTTTGTTCACCTCACCATTCAACCTGTTGAGCCGCTCTGCGGAAGCGTAAGCCGCCTTTAATGCATCTTCCGATTGTTGAGCGCGCGACAGAAGATTTGCATTATTCTTTTTCTCTTGCTGTAGATCCTTCGTAACATTCGCGATCTGCTGATCCAGAGCGAGTATCCGCTCAGCGAGCGTTTCCGTTGACTCCGCAAATACAAATGCCGGCAGCGACAAAATGAGCAATAGGAATGGGAGCCATCTCACAGGTTCCCCCTCCTTATGAAGGAGGGGGTCAGGGGGAGGTTGGATCGATAGAGAGGGATTCTCAACCCCCCTCTTCCTCCCCCCTTCATAAGGGGGGAGAATCCCGCCTGAGCTTATCTTCATATGAGTCCGTACTTCTCCAGTTTATAGTAAAGTGTGGAAGTTTTGATGCCGAGAGCCCGCGCCGCGCGTGTTTTGATGCCCTTCGCTTCTTGCATAGCTTCCACCAGTAACAGCTTTTCCAATTCAGCCAGACGATCGTCAAGGTTACCACGCAAGGGAAGCATCTGTTTGCGCTGCTCGAGCGTGGGGCTCGTTTCCTGAATGAAAGGAAGCTCGTTGATTGTAATTCGATCGCTGTCACACAGCACCACTGCGCGTTCCAGCACATTTTCCAGCTCACGAATGTTGCCGGGCCATGGATAATCGAGCAAGGCTTGCAATGCTTCTTTTTCCATGCTGATCTTTTTCTTGTTGTTTTCGCGCGCAAGACGAATCAGGAAGAATTGGACAAGCTCAGGAATGTCTTCTTTTCGTTTGCGAAGCGGCGGCAAAAGAACCGGAATCACATTCAACCTGTAGTAGAGGTCTTCACGGAAAATTCCTTTTTGAACCATCGACACCAAATCGCGGTTTGTTGCCGCCAGAACGCGAACGTTCACGCGAAAAGTCTGTTCGCCGCCAACGCGCTCCACTTCACCTTCTTGCAATACACGCAAAAGTTTCACCTGAACGTTGGGAGCCAGATCACCGATTTCATCCAGAAAAATGGTGCCTCCGTCGGCAAGTTCAAAACGCCCTTTTCGCTGGCGGATCGAACCGGTGAATGCGCCCTTTTCGTGACCGAACAACTCGCTTTCCAGAATTCCTTCCGCCAGCGCTGCGCAATTCACTTTGATGAACGGGCCCTGGGTTCTGCGTGAATGAAAATGGATAAAACGGGCGATCAACTCCTTGCCGGTGCCGCTTTCTCCCTGAATCAGCACGGTCGATTCACTGCGGGCCACTTTTGATACCAGCGAATAAATCTTTTTCATTTCTTCACTGTGCCCGATAATCTCGTAGTCTGAAAAATCCTTTCGTATTTCTTCCAGAAGATATTCTTTTTGTTCCCTGGTTTGATGCAGTTGCAATAACTGATGCACCTTGATCAGTAATTCATCCGGAGAAAAGGGTTTTGTCAGAAAATCACTCGCTCCTTTCTTGACGGCTTCCACGGCGAGATCAATGCTGCCGAACGCCGTAATGACAATCGATTCCAGCAAGGGCAATTTTTCTTTGCAAAATCCCACCAGCTCAATTCCATTTTTGCCGGGTAGTCTGTAGTCTGTAATCAATAAGTCCGGTTCAAAAGAATCGCTCGCCAGCGCTTCTTCCGCGCTCGCGCAGGTTGCCACTGCGTAACCTTCTTTCGTTAAGATCACTCCAATCGCTTCGCGAATCGTGCGATCATCTTCAACAATCAAAATTTGACTCATATGTGTCCAACCGCGGGACGCTCCCTCTGGGGTAGCCGGACCGCAAAAGTAATTTTTGTGGATTCGTTTTCGATGAGCTTCAATTCGCCTCCATGCGCTTCAATAATGCCCTTCGCCAGAGGCAAACCGAGTCCCATTCCTTTTTCCTTCGTTGTAAAAAACGGTTCGAAAATCCGTCTGCAAGTCTCAGCAGCCAGTGCATCGCGTTGTGTGTTGCTGATTTCCAGGAGCACGCCTGCGCCATTCTTATGAAGTTTCGTTCGTATTTGACCGTTGGCAGCGGGAAGCGCTTGAAAAGCATTCTTGTAAAGATTGAACAGGGCCTGTTTCAACTTGGACCGGTCTGCCTGAATCGTTTCTATTCCCGGCTGAACTTCCAGGGTCCATTGCGCGCATTTATATTGAATTTCTTCACTGAACAACGTTTCGATCTCCGAAAGCAAATGAGGCATGGAAATATCCTCTTGTTCTAGAGTGCGTGGACGCGCAAAATCCAGAAATTCATTGAGCAATTTCTTCAAGTTTTGAATTTCCGATTGGATGCGTTCCATGTAAGCGCGCTGTTCCGGTTCCAGGTCCTCTTTCGCGAGAATGCCGGCAAACAATTCAATCCCGCTCAATGGCGTTCGGATTTCATGCGCGATTCCGCTTAACATCATTTTCATTTGGATGTCGCGATGCAAAATGTTTTGCCGCATGGTTTCGATCGAAGTGGCAAGATGCGAAAGTTCATCCGAGCCGCCCAACGCCAGTGGTTGTTCGTACCGGGCTTTGCTGATTTCTTCCACGCCTTTCACCATTCTTGAAATCGGCGTTGTGATGCTGCGGGAAAATAGATGCGCGCTGAATACACAACAGAGAAGAGCTATGCCCGTAAAAAGAAAAATGGAATTTCGAAACGTCCGAAGATAAGTCAGATAATGCGGGCTGATATCAGCAATCAATACTGCAACCACACGATTTTGTGAATAGATGGGAGCGAGTGCGCTTTTGTAGTAACGATCATCAACCCGAATCAGGACTGAGGCGGATGTTCGGCCGGTGAGCGTTTCGCTGAGTTGTTTTCCCAGAATATCGAGTCTCGGAAGGGGTTGGCCGATTCTCAGATTGCGTTCTGTCGAAAGAATATTCATTCGTTCAACGGATGCAATATAGATCGCATCAAGATCGGTTTGCCGTTTGAGTCTTTGCAAACGTTCCAGGAAAGACTGGTATAAAGCGCTGTTTTCCATTCCAGGTTTTAGCGGTAGCAGTAAACTTCCGTCCCACTGTGACGCGAGTACAGCGGCGGTTGCTTTCAAACTGTCTTCCAGCTGATTTTCCAACGACCGGGATGCATTCCAGTAAAAGATGACTCCCAGAAACGTAAGCCATAGCACAACGTTCAAAACAAACAACGCCAGAATCTTGGTGCGGATATGCGCAAACATGTGTGTTTTTGATTTTAGCAATTATTATGCCAATTTACCTATCAGAACGAATTCAACACAGAGGCACAGAGTCACAGAGAATAGAATTAAGTCTATTTTTCCGACTCTGTGGCTCTGTGTCTCTGTGTTAAATTAAGATTACTCCAGTAGCCCACGTTGGGTGACATCACAGCCTTTCTGAGTCTCGACCCACATCCAAAATTCTTCAGAAAGTAGAAGCTCAATCAGTTTTCTGATAGGGACCATCTCTATGTAACCTTCAGGGATCACAATGTCCAGGTGTTCCTGGACGGACAGGAGCGGTTGATGATCTTGCGTCAAATATCTGACATCGGCAAAAATAGCATCCCACCGGGATACCTG
>JBKKAT010000146.1:0-9734 GCA_046714535.1 Acidobacteriota bacterium
TTTTGAAACCTCAGGATCCGAAAGAGTGGTGGAACAGCTACTTCAGGATGATTCGCTACTACCTGGGAATCGCGCGACATAATCAGGTGGAAATGTTTTCGATCGGATCTGAGTTGTGCGCGAATGAATCAGATTATGAAAACTGGTCCCGGATCATACAATATTGCCGTAAGAACTACGGTGGTCTGCTTACTTATTCCGCAAACTGGGATCATTACCACAACATTCCTTTCATCAAGGATTTGGACTATTTCGGAATGAATGCCTATTTTGGTCTGACGGAAAAGGAGAATCCCGCATTGTATGAGTTGCTGGAGGCGTGGAAGCCTGCGAAAGACCGCATCGAAGAAGCGTACAAGGAATACTCAAAGCCGATTCTTTTTACGGAAATAGGGTATCCGAGTGTGGATGGAACGAACGCGAGGCCGTGGAATTATCATTCCACCTCAAAGATCGACCTCGAGGAACAAGCCCTTTGCTATCAAGCTTTTATCGACACCTGGGATCCTCCTCCTCCCTACATCCACGGGGTCTATTTCTACAACTGGTGGGGGCCGGGCGGTATCGGAGATAGGGACTATACTCCTCGAGATAAGCCTGCTGAAGCCCTCCTCAGAGCCTGGTACACCTCCCTCCGATAATCGTGGATCTTGATCGTAATCGTCGTCGTGAATCGCAGTCGTAATTCATCCAATTCCCAAGCACGATTTAAGAATTATGATTATGATTTAAGATCGATCACGATCACGATTACGATCAAGATCCACGATTAAAACTTTTATACCGTAAGGGGTGTCTTATCCTATGGATATGAAGCCGGTGGCTGAGCCATACGTACGCCGACTGAATGATGAGGAGCTGGTGGACTCAGTTCTCGAGGGGAACGTACGTGATTTTGACGTACTGATCGAGCGCTGGCAGCAGCCTCTTTATAATTTTGTCTATCGTTTTATGAACTCCGAAGAGGAGGCGCGAGACGTGTGCCAGGATGCATTTGTGAATGCATACCGGAACATCGCGAAGTTCAAACGGCAATCAAAATTTTCATCCTGGTTATTTAAGATTGCCATAAACCGCTGCAATACGCTTTTGCGCAAGAGAAAAAGATGGCGGATGTTTTTTGATCCAATGTCAGACCATGCGCAATATGCGGATTCAGTGGCGAACGAAACGAATGTAGAAATCAGTGCGGAGCGAGAACAGATTTATCGCAGAATGCGAAAAGCAATTGCTCAGCTCCCACCGGAACAGAAGACCGTTCTGCTTTTGAAAGAATACGAAGGGCTGAAGTTTCATGAAATCAGTGAAATGCTTGAATGCCCGCTTTCAACAGTAAAAAGCCGGATGTATTACGCGCTGGATGGTCTCAGAAGAGCCTTAAAGCTTGTCGAGGTTAAGAACCGATGAATTGTGAACAGGTGCTGGAAATTTTGGTTTCGCAAATGGGCGGAGAGACAAATAGCGACGAAGACTTGCAACTGCGAAATCATTTAGACGAATGTGACGCGTGCAAGCGAGAACAAAAAGAATTTCGAGCCATGCTGGGTCTCATGAAACAGTTGCCTCCGAAAAAGTGGGACGAAAGAATTCGCATTCAAGATCTATTGCGAAGAGATCAAAAATGGAGAACCATTGTCTTCAGCAAAGCAGCTCTCTGGTTCCTTGCGATAACGGCTTTTATCACGGTGTTGACTATGCTGCCGCTTCAATGGCAGTTGAATGCCCAGGAATTTTCGGTGCGTTGGGGAACGCCCCCTTCCGATATGACAGAAGAATTGAAAAAGCTGCAATCGCAGCTGGCAGGGATTCACCAACAAAACCAGCAGTTTTATCAGATTTCGGAAGCGCGCATGAAGGAATTGGTGGAACAAAAGAATATTGAGCAGCAAAAAAGATATTGGGACGCGATGCAGATGTTAAACAGCTATTTTCAGCTACAAAGGCAGGCGGATTTGCAAAAGATCCAGCATCAAATTGCGACCACTTACGATCGAACAGGTCAAGAAGTGGAAAAGACAAATGAGCTGTTACAACATGTATTGCGTACTTCGGGCGAAGGTGAGGGGGCGGCTTATGAAAGTAATTAGTCGCGTTCTTTTTCTTCTGGTGTTTGCCACAGGAGCGTATGCGCAGGAAGATACTGTCGCATTGATCGTTCCTCCCGCTGTTTCAAAGCCAACTTCAATCAAAGTTCATGAAATGGAGAGTCTTATTATTTCGGCATTGCGAAAAGAGTTTCCCCGTCTATCCGGTATGTTCGCTTCTGCCCATTCCTGCCGCTTGCCTGAATACGGTCCTTTGGTCTCTGTAACAATACAACTTCCGTCGTTCTACTTTACCAAGCCGGTGTTGCAAGAGTTGGATCGCCGGCAGCGGGCAGCTCAGGAACAAGCGCGGAAAGTTGGGATTCAGCTGGATCGTGCTGCGCAGTTGATCAGCCTACGCTCGAAAGAGGCAGGTTTGCTGGAGCGAATTGAATGGGAAGGGTCTTCGAAGAAGAAATCAAAAGAGACTCTTGAGGAGCTGCAAAATCAACTGACCGAAGTGCGCAAAAGTCTGGAAACATTGGAAACAAATCAACTGGGAACATTTGTGGTGCAGGAGTCCAATGTTCTGCTGAATGAAGTGGATCTGAACAAAATGCTGGACGCGAATTATCAGCAATTGGTTCAGCGCGTCACAAAAACGATGAAAAATTCGTTGGCAGAGAATGGTCCGCTCATTAACGATCTCGATTCTCACGAAAGAGTGACTGTAAACGCATACATTCGCGATAATCTTCTGGGGAGTTCAGGCAAAAGTATTTTGTTCAGTCTCAATCCAAACGATATCCAGGAATTTAAAGATGGCGCAATCGATTTCGACGCATTGCGCGATCGTGTCATCGTTCGAGACGAACCCCGAGAATAGAACCTAACACAGAGACACAGAGAAAAAAACTTCTTATAATCTCTTTTACTCTGTGTTAAGTTATCATGCGGATCATTGCGGGGAAGTTTCGCAGCAGGACGCTAAAAGCGGCCGAGCATTTCAGGCCCACCACGGATCGCGTACGGGAAACACTTTTCAACATTCTCCAGAACGAAATTCAAGATAGCGTGTTTGTGGATGCTTTCGCCGGTTCCGGTTCTGTAGGCATCGAAGCAATGAGCCGTGGCGCCGCAAAAGTTTATTTCATCGAATCGAACCGCAAAGCCCTGTCTGTGCTTGAGCAGAACCTGGAAGCTTGTGGCGAAGGGGAATCATGGCGGATTCTCACCCTGGACGTTTGGAAGGCATTGCAAATCTTACCTGAGCAGCTTTCGAGTGCCGATCTGCTCTTTTTTGATCCACCCTATGCATTCGCAAAATATTCCCAGCTTTTGGAGGCAACGGCGAAGTCTTTTCCCGACGCTACCTGCATCATCGAGCATTCGTCCAGATCCCACTTCGAAATACCGCCGGAACTTGAACAAACCAGAACCACATGCATTGGAGAAACGACACTTTCATTCTTTAGAAAAAAGTTGCAGTAACAGGAATAGGAAAATATACTAGGCTCCGGAGGAATTCATGGAACAATCACACCAACCGGTCGAACAGCAACCCCCTTTGCCGCCGCAACAGACAAGCATGGGGCTGGAACCAAATCTTGCTGCGGCTCTTTCGTACCTCGTCTGCCTGGTCACAGGAATCGTATTCTTCCTGATGGAAAAAGAAAACAAGTTTGTCCGTTTCCATGCAATGCAGTCAATTCTTTTTTACGCAGCTTTGATCGTGCTTTATGTGGCTGTTTTTGTTTTAAGTAACATTCCATTCATCGGACTGATTTTCTGGTTCCTTTTCATTCCGATAGGAATTGGTGGTTTCGTTCTGTGGATCGTACTGATGATCAAAGCTTATCAGGGCGAACGGTTTAAGCTCCCCTTGATTGGAGACCTCGCCGAAAAACACGCTTCTTAAATGTCCGATACGTCTCCAGAACCTGGAGAGAAAACCAGTCTCCATATCAATCCGAATCTGGAAAGCTCCCTTTGCTATTTGTTCGAATGCATTTCCGGGTTGCTGTTTTTCTTGATCGAAAGGGAGAATCAAAGGATTCGCTTCCATGCTCTTCAGTCGATCTTGATGTTTACCGTCCTTGGTTTTCTGACCGTTCTTTCTTCCGTTTTGGCGATTCTCACCGATTTTGAGGCCTTTCGACTTGCCAATTATTTGATTTGGATCATTCATTTTGTGATCTGGGTTGTGATGATTATTGCCACTTTCCGCGGCAAAACGATTAAACTCCCGGTCATTGGTGATTTTGCCCAGGAGCAGGTGGGCTGGCCTTGAACAAGGTCAATCAGCATCTGGGCATCGCACTGATCTCTGCGTTCATACTGTCAGGGGCCTGGTTGAGCGCTGCTTCAACGGAAACGGTTCACCTTAAAGGCGTTCGCATCCCCACCTTATGCGGATTCAGGCTCCTAACGACGTGGGATTGTCCCGGCTGTGGGTTAACGAGGTCACTGATTCATGCTCTTCACGGCGAATTCAGCAAGTCTTATGCAATGCACATCTGGGGCATTCCAACCTTGCTGATTCTCGTTTTTCAGGTGCCTTATCGGGTATTTCGATACCTCAACCCCGGTTTTAGTCCCCCCAAAATGCCCGATCGCTTCAAAAAATGGATCACTCCAGCCATTTTTTTGTCCTTTCTGTTGCCCTGGTCTTTCAAAACAATCGCGATGGTTGTAATACGGTATCTATAAGGATTTCTGATACTTAACGCTTGCGTTTGCATTTGTCTCTGTGTTAACATAACTTGAAATTTGTAAGTACTCAGCGGAGGTAGTGTCTCTCAAGATAGTGACCAGTGACCAGTAACCAGTGGCGAGTTATTTAACTAGTCACTGGACACTAGCCACTAGTTACTTTCTCAAGAGAGAGAATTCCCACGTTGAAGTTGAGGAGGTTAGTGCAAAATGGTATCCATCCGGTTAATGCGGATGGGCGCAAAAAAGCGCCCGTATTATCGAGTAGTTGTTGCGGATTCACGCAGATTTCGAGACGGAAAGTTCATTGAAAAATTAGGGCACTATGATCCTTTGCCCCAAAATCCCCAGGTCCATCTGAATATGGAGCGCGTGGATTACTGGATGCAAAAAGGCGCTAAGCCGAGTGACACTGTCCGAACGCTAATTACAGGTATTCGTAAATCTGCCCCAGCCGTTTCCTAATTCAAAATCCAGCTAGAAACACCAGTACACAATAGGAGGTACCTCATGAAAGAATTATTGGAGGCGATGGCCAAAGCTTTAGTGGATCAGCCAGACCAAGTGGTGGTAACTCAGATTGAAGGAGAGCAGACTACAGTATTAGAGCTTCGCGTTGCCCATGAAGATCTTGGGAAAGTGATCGGAAAACAAGGTCGGACAGCGCGTGCCATCCGAACGATTCTTGGGGCCGCGGGGATGAAATTAAGAAAGCGATTCGTGCTGGAAATATTAGAATGAAAACCGATACTGCTTCACCTGTTCTGGTGGCAAAGATTACAAAGCCTCATGGAATTCACGGTGAAGTGGTTCTCGAATCGTGGACTGATGTGGAAGGCCGTCTGGAAAACACGCCGGCCTTCCTTCTGTTGGACCACGGAAAAGTGTTGAAGGAAGTGACCGTAGAGTCACGAAGATTTATTATGGGACGTCCCGTATTTAAGTTCGAAGGCGTCTCGACCCGTACCGAGGCGGAATTGTTGCGTAACAGGGAACTGGGAATTCCGGAAGATCAACTCGGGCAACTTCCACCGAATCAATTCTTTATTTTTCATCTTGTGGGAATGAGAATTGTGTTGAAAGATGGCCGTGAAGTGAGCACCGTAAAGGATGTGCTCCACACGGAGGGAGGGGATTTACTGGAATTGGAAAATGGTGATCTTGTGCCGTTTGTGGATGAGATCTGCCTGGACGTCGATAGGCAAACGGGACGGATTGTCATCGATCCTCCTTCGGGCCTGATCAGGAATGAGCAATGAGTAATGAGTGATGAGTTTTGGTTAGGCGGTCTCATGACTCATCACTCACTGCTCATGACTGAATTAAATGCATATCGACTTTTTGACGATTTTTCCGGAGATATTTACAGGAATCCTGAATAGCGGATTAATCCGCCATGGGCGAGAGAAAGGTCTTCTGGAGATTGAAGTTCGTGACTTAAGGAATTATACGCACGATCGACATCGTACTGTCGATGATGTTCCGTATGGTGGCGGCCCGGGAATGGTATTCAAACCCGAACCGATTTTTGAAGCGATCGAGTCTTTAGAAGGCAAGAAAGCCATCGTTATTTTGCCGAGTCCTCAGGGACAATTGTTCACACAGCAGATGGCTGAAGAGCTTGCCGGCTCCGAACGGCTTATTTTTATTTGTGCGCGTTACGAGGGCGTCGATGAAAGGGTTTGTGAAGAGCTGGTAGATCGCGAAATATCTGTTGGAGATTTTGTAACGATGGGGGGCGAATTGCCGGCATTAATCATGATGGAATCTATTGTGAGATTTATTCCAGGCATGATCGGACAGCGGGAATCTGTTGCAAGAGATTCTTTTCAAGAGTCGCTTCTTGATTTTCCGCATTATACGCGCCCTGAAAATGTAGCGGGCGCAAAAGTGCCGGACGTTTTGCTTTCCGGAAATCATGAGGAGATCCGGAAATGGCGTAGAAAAATGGCTCTCAGACGAACCTGGACGCGACGGCCGGAATTGCTGAAAACGGCCAGCTTGAACGTCGAAGATCAGAAATTCTTGCAAGAGATTAAAAACGATTTATTAACAGAAGATAACGAAGAGAACAAAGAACAAAAATCTTAGTTCCCTTTGTTATCTTTTGTTAATAAATTTGCTTAAAGAAAAGAGGATAATTTAGTATGAATGCAGTAGAGTTAATAGAACAAAGATATCTGAAGAAGCTTCCCACTTTCAGACCGGGGGACACGATTCAAGTTTACGTTCGGGTCAAGGAAAAGGAAGCCGCCACCAAGAAGAAAGAGAAAGAAAAGGAAAAGGAACGCATTCAAATTTTTGAAGGCGTTGTCATCGGAATGCGCGGACGTGGAATTCAAAGCACTTTTGTTGTCCGCAAGATCTCTTTCGGTGTTGGCGTGGAGCGGATTTTTCCTTTTCATTCTCCCACGATTGAAAAGGTAAAGGTTCTGAAACGCGGAAAAGTCAGACGCGCAAAGCTTTACTATTTGCGGGAGAGAACGGGAAAGGCAGCAAAGATTCGATCGGAGAAAGCAACCAGCCAGGATTAGGAATGGAACCTTCGGGAAGGAAACGGGTATATCGTTGTTCCTACCGGTTTGAAAAGAAGCTGTTCGGTCAAGGGTTTACCCGGATTGCCGGCGTCGATGAAGTGGGGAGGGGAGCTCTCTGCGGTCCTGTCGTTGCCGCCGCGGTGATGTTCAGCGCCCGGCCAAAGATCCGTGGAATCAATGACAGCAAGCAGTTGACGGCGGAAAAACGGGAGGAGCTCAAACCAAGAATCCTGAAGGAATCACTTGCTTTTGGAATCGGGATCGTTTCGGCCGAAGAGATCGACAGGATCAACATTCATCAGGCAACGCTTAAAGCGATGAGAATTGCACTCGATCAGCTCGTGCCGGCCCCGGACTTCATTCTGGTGGACGGTACCCGGGTTCACGGACTCAAAGCCGCCAGTCTCAATCTCGTCAAAGGGGATGCCCGCTGCCTCACGATCGCTGCGGCCTCGATCATTGCTAAAGTCACCCGTGACAATCTTTTGCAAAGCTATGCTAGCATGTATCCTATGTACGACTGGGCCCATAACAAAGGGTACAGCTGCGTGAATCATTTCAGGGGCCTGGCGGAATTTGGACCCGTTGCATTTCACAGGCGCTCTTTCCGTCCCGTTCAAGTGGATGGTCAGTTAAGTCTTTTAGATACAGACGAATTCATTAGGGAGATCACGGCATTCTGATGGCTATTGAGAAATCGAAAATTCTCAAAAACGCGGAAAAATTCGTAGCCTCGGGCAAAATTTCGCAAGCCATCGACGAATATCAGAAAATTCTCAAAGAAAACCAGAAAGACTGGCATTTGATGATCCAGATCGGGGATCTGATGCTGAAGGTGAATCGCACCGAAGAAGCGATTGAGAATTTTCAAAAAGTGGCGGACCACTATTATTCGGATGGTTTTTTCTTAAAAGCCATAGCCATTTATAAGCGCATCAACAAGCTCAATCCCAATTTGACGGATATTTGCACCCGTCTTGCTGACCTCTATCTCAAGCAGGGACTTACGATGGACGCCAAGTCTCAGCTTCACATTGTGGCCCAGCACTATCTATCGAAGAATCAAAACAAAGATGCGATTGAGACGCTGCAACGCCTGATCGAAATTGAGCCGGATAATCTTAAGAATCGTAATGAGCTTGCCAAAGCTTACAAAAATGAGGGCATGATTCCTGAGGCAATTCAGGAATATTTGAGGATCGCCGAAGAGCTAACTCGCAAAAATCTCTATAAAGAGTGCCTTGCTGTTTTAGAGACAGCATACAAGATGGATCCTAAAAACTCTGAGATTTTGCAGAAATTGCTTGCGCTATATCAGGATCAAGGTGAGCCCGAGAAGGGTTTTGCCATTCTGGAAGAGGCTTTGAAAGCTGACCCTGCAAATTCTGAAGTCCTGGCCCTTCTGGCGGAAGCCTATGCAGGAAAGAATCAATATCAGAAGGCGCTCGAGGTGATGGACCGTGCGATTCTGAATGCTCCCAATAAAGAACCGTTGTGGGAGCTCAAAGGAGATTTGCTATTAAAAGAAGGAAAGCCGGATAAGGCTTTTGATCAGTACATTCTGATTGTTGAGAAAGAGGTTCAGAGAAAGGACATCGACCGTGCCGTGTTCCTGATGCAAAAAATCACGGAAGTCGATATCGGTTTTCATGCTGCCTGGCAAAAGTTGACTGACCTTTATTCTCTGTTGCGCCAACATGCCAATCTGATCTCGGCCTATGGAAGTCTTGCGGATGCTTACATAACGAAAGGTTTGTACAAAGAAGCCGCGCAATGTTTGGAAAAGCTGATCAAACTGGATCCCGACGATAATCAACATCAGGAAAAACTCAAGTTTGTAAACTCGAACCTGGAGCAGACAAAACCGGGTGTGAAAACTCCGCAAAAGGTTTATGAGGTAGAAGCGGAAGTTACCAGACCTGTTCAACAACGAGATTTTGGCGCCGTGAGCCTGTCAACCGAACCGCTTCCTGGTTTTACTTCATTTGAGCCTCAGCCTGAAAAAGTTCCAGTGCAAACAGTGCCCAAATCTGCACCCGCGAAAGTCCCGTCCCCTTCCATTCCAGCAGCTGGCATTGTGACTGCGGAAGAAAAGGAATTCGTTTCGGAGCATCTGATTGAAGCGGAAGTCTTCAACAAATATGGATTGATCGATAAAGCGATTGAACAGCTTCATTCCATCATCGGAAAGTATCCCTCTTCAGTTCCAACGCATCAAAAGCTAAAAGAAATCTATATGGAAAAAGGGGAAAGAGATAAAGCTGTTGATGAATGCATTCAGATGTCGCGAATCTTCCGGAAGCAAGGTGATCTGGATCAGGCCGAAGATCTGTTAAGCGAGGCAAGGCAGATCAATCCGAATCATGCGGGTCTGGATCGCGCTTTCAAGGATCTGGCTTCCGGCGGATCAGCCGTTGAACCTGAACCAGTTTCTGCGCCGGTTCCACCGCCACCCCTTTCC
>JBKKAT010000147.1:0-12271 GCA_046714535.1 Acidobacteriota bacterium
TCCTGAAAGCGAATGATTTCCGACAGTGCAAAGTGATAATGGGCTTTTTGCTCCTGGTCACCGGTTCCTTTCAATTGCGCTTTCAACCAATCTTTTAATTGATCCAGTTTCTGGTAACTAATGGCCCTGACCTGTGAAGCTGTTTTGTCATTCGCAGAAAGGTTCATCAAGTAGTATAGCGATATCATGTTCACGACCCGCCTGATTTCTCCCTGATAGCCGTTCGCGTCTGGCCCCTTCCATGTCGCTGCGAGAAGTTTATCGACCACTTCCGTGAAGCCGGGCAACTCCGGATCCAGCGAATGAAGCTGAACTAACCTGGCGGCGCGTTCCGGTTGCAGGATCATGTACAGAATCATGTTCGCAGCACTTTCCGGGGGAGCCAGCGCATCGAAAGTCACTCCCGTTCGAACACGAAAATTTTCTCTCCATCTGGGATGACCGTAAGCTCGCGGAGGAATGAGTTTCAAAATTGGATCTGGCACCGCAAGAACTTCCGGCTGGAGCAAAGACAACAACGACTTCAGCGCCTCCCGTTGCATTTTCCCGGCGACTGCACGCGGTGGTTTTTGTTTGTCTCCACGCAGGGAGTAGCTGTAATCCAGGCCCCCGATCAACTTTGAAACCGAAATGATTTGATACCTGTGAAATAAGTAAATCGGCACGAGCACTTCTTCCACATTTGCCAGTGGTATACCTTTTCGGATGGTCTTTTCCGAAAAACGGGACAAGGCCAGTTCTCTGACTTTCAAAATGTGTTGCAACTCCTGGACCGCATCCACTCCGTTGTCCCAAAGATGAGCTTGAGGATGTGCGCCTCCATCTGGCCGGGCATCTTCATCGGCGATAAATTGGAGCCCACTCCCATTTGCGTCCTGCAAGATCTGGTCGAGCGTCTTCGCGTCTAAAGCGTCGGAATATCCATAACGGACGGCGACCTTATCCCATTCACCAATTCCTTTTGCGTACGCGTCAGACAAATCGAAAGATCCATCCGTTCTGATCTTGATCAACGGGTGAGGATAGTCCATTACAGAGGCTCGATCGCTCACGCTTGCTGCAAAATTGTGTGTGAGGCCGATGGTATGTCCAACTTCATGCGCGGAGAGTTGGCGAATACGGGCCAGCGCCATTTCTAACATTTGGGGCGGAACATTGTCCCCTTCATAAGGCGCAAGCAATCCCTCAGCGATCATGTAATCCTGACGCACTCGTTGGGAACCAAGAGAAACGTGCCCTTTGATAATCTCGCCGGTTCTTGGATCCACAACCGTTGAGCCATAGGACCAACCGCGAGTCAATCGATGCACCCACTGAATGACGTTATAACGAATGTCCAGGGGATCAGCCCCTTCAGGCAAAATCTTAACTTGAAAAGCGTTTTTGTAACCGGCCGCTTCGAAAGCCTGATTCCACCAGCTTGCTCCCTCAACCAGCGCAGACCGCACTGGTTCCGGCGCGCCCGAGTCAACGTAATAGATGATGGGCTCGACTGCTTCGCTGCTTGTACCGGGATTCTTTTTCTTCAAACGATGACGCGCGATCCACTGTTTCCAGATCGGCTCTCCGATCGGAGTGGAAAAGTCCATGAATCGAATTCCGTAAAATCCCGATCGCGGATCAAATTTGCGAGGCTCGTATCCCGGTTCCGGAGATTTGACAAAGGAATGGTGTTCGCGCACGGTGATACTTTTCGGCGATGGCGTTACATCGCGAACAAACTCGCCCGGCGCGTCTCCGGTAAAAGTCAAAATGACTTCAACTTCCGTGTTTTCCGGGAAATTTTTTGTGCCCTCCAGATAAAAAGCTGAGCGTGTGACGTCCAGCTTGAAATCACCTTGCCTGGTTTCTTTCAGCGTAGACACAACATCAAAAACGTCATGCAGATAAAAAGACGTTGCATCGACAAGCACTCTGTTTTTTTCTTCCGCTGCAACTTCAAATCCCCACAGAACAGATTCAGCAAACGATTCCCGAACAGTTTTCGCTTCTGATGCATTTTGTGCGCGGAAGGAGTAGTTTGGCTGCACAAGAAGTATTTTTGGACCGCTGCGAATGAACTTTACAACGCGAGTGTCCCCCAATTTGCCGCGGTCGAGTCCAACATCGTTGGATCCGAGACCGGCAGGAAGCCAATGGATATACAGAAACTCGGTTTCGAGTTTATCGATTTCCAGCCAGATTTTTCCGGCACGTGCATCCCAGTAAAAAGGGAAGAACCCGGGAAATTTCTGCGATCCGGAGGTCTTTTCGGCGATACCGGGACCCGGCTCACCCAGAGCTGTGCACGCAATCAAAAAGCAGATCAGAAAAGAAAGAATTTTCATTCGAACTGGCGAAGAATCATGTGATACAACAAAGCGGCTCGATTGGTCAAAGAGCTCATTAAGATGTGTTCCGACAAAGCATGTGCTCCACCACCTTCCGCTCCCATGCCATCCAGAGTGGGTACTCCCAGAGCAGCGGTCAGATTTCCATCGCTTCCGCCTCCGGTCCAGAACTCGGAAAGGGAATAATCCATAGTTTCGCCGATGGCTTTTGCTTGCTCGTAGAGTTTTAATACTTTTTCAGTGCGTTCCAAAGGAGGTCTATCCACGCCCCCTTCCACGGTGAGGAGGCACCCCTCCTTCTTCGGTGACAGAGAACCAAACTGGTTGGACAACCACTGAATATCATCCATGGAATCGCATCGTACATCGATGATTGCTTGCGCTTCTTCCGGAATGACATTGACACGCGAGCCTCCGTTAATCAGCCCTGTATTGACGCTGATTCCGGTGCGTAACTTGTTCCAGCTTTGCAATTCAATGATTTGGAGGGCCAATTCTTCGATCGCGTTCAGACCCTTTTCCGGTTCGACTCCTGCGTGCGCCGCCCTTCCGTGGGCCGTGACAATATACCGGCCGACTCCTCGTCGCTTGGTTTTTAATGAATTGTTCGGTCCGCCCGGCTCCAGGATGAAGGCAGCTCTTGCGCTCCTTGCTTCCTGTTCGATCAACTGACGCGAGCTTACGCTGCCCACTTCTTCATCGGATGTTGCCAGTAAAGTGATCGGATATTTGGCCAAACCTTGAATGCGAATTAAGCTCAGAGCATACAATGCAATGAGCAGTCCGGATTTCATGTCGAAGATGCCGGGACCACGACCGATTTCATCATCGATTTCGCACGGAAATCGCTCCAGCGTCCCCAGCTCCCAAACCGTATCCAGATGCCCGATCAGAAGAAGATGTCCGTGACGAGAACCCCAACGCGCGATCAAATGGTTCCCACGATTCTCCTGTTCCTTCCACTCAATAGACATTCCAATATCTTCGAGTTTCAACGCCACACTGGCCCCAAATTTGTCCACTGAAGCTTTATCGGAAGTTGGCGATTCGATTTCTACCCACTCGCGTAGGAGCGAAATCATTTTCTGCTTTCTGTCTTCGAAATGGACAACGGTTTCTTTTGGATGCATTCCTTATTCCAGCGCGAATTGCATGGTGCCATTCATCACGACGCGATCCTGAACCTTTGCTAAAACGGAGAAGCGCCCCAATCTTCCTTTGCGCCGAATCAGTTCCGCTGACATTACGACTTCATCACCCGGACGAATCGGTTTGCGAAAGCGAACTCTACGCAGGCCGGAAAAGAGCACAAGTTTATTCCGGTTCTCTTCCTCTACATAAATCAGAATCGCGCCCAGTTGAGCAATGGCTTCGGAAAGGATGGAGGCAGGTACGATGCGTAAACCGGCAGGAAGTCCTTCAAAATACCACTCATTGTACGTAATGCATTTGACACCGGTGATGCTTTTTTGCGGATCCAGGCCGGTGACCTTATCAACCAGGAGAAAAGGATGCCTGTGTGGCAAAAGCTGAAGGATTTTCTCGATATCCGGCAAGTTGTCTTTTTCCATACTCAGCCCTTGTAACTCCGCACTGAATTATAATGGTAGAAGGATGAATCGCCAACCTGCGGTTGCAGGCCATTTTTATTCCGGTGAAAAGCATCGATTGGAAAAAGATTTATCGGAATTGCTGCCTGCAAATATAGAAAAAATTCGGGCAACTGCGATTGTTGTGCCGCATGCCGGTTATGTCTATTCAGGCGGTGTAGCCGGTGAAGTTTATGCTTCGATCGAATTGCCGGAGACGTTCATTATTCTTTGTCCGAATCACACAGGATCCGGCAGCGATTTTGATTTATGGAGTGAAGGGGAGTGGTCTACTCCGCTGGGGAGTGTTCCGGTGGATGAAGATCTTTGCAAACAGTTAATGCAAAACTTTCCGCGTGCTGTCAAAGATGGCACGGCGCATCTTCGCGAGCATTCGTTAGAGGTTCAGCTTCCATTCCTGCAATATCTGAAAGGGGAAATATCCTTTGTTCCATTGTGCATCCGTCAATGGGAGTATTCTTATCTCGAAGATCTGGGCCATGCCTTATCGAAAATTGTTTCGAACGCGGGCCGTGACATCTTAATCATTGCCAGCAGCGACATGACACATTACGAAACGCAGGAATCGGCGCAGAAGAAGGATCGGCTTGCCATACAGCAGATGGAAAAAGTGGATGCGCGCGGCTTGTATGACACCGTTCACGAAAATGATATTTCCATGTGTGGATATTTGCCCGCGACTGCTGCGATGATCGCGGCAAAGGACCTCGGTGCATCTGCGGGCCGTCTTGTGAAATACGCCACATCAGGTGATGTCACGCGCGATTATTCGAGCGTTGTCGGCTACGCCGGCCTCGTTTTTTAACACAGAGACACAGAGGCACAGAGGAGAAACTAAAACTTTTTTTCCTTTCTCTGTGTCTCTGTGCCTCTGTGTTATGAGCTAAAGTCCAAGTCGCCGGTATTCAATCGCCGGGCAGCGATTCATGATCACGATCAAACCCGCGTCGAGCGCCTTTTGCGCGGCTTCTTCGTGATACACACCTAACTGAGTCCATAAGATTTTTGCGCCAATTTCAATTGCCTGATTGGCAACATCCGGAACAAATTCAGAGCGGCGAAAGACATCCACCATCTCTACCGGAAAAGGGATGGAGCCGAGATCCCTGTAGCAAGGCACTCCAAGAATCTGTTTGTGTCCGGGATTGACCGGAACCACACGATGACCGCGGTGCATCAACAGTTCGGCGATACTGTGGCTGTCCCGGTACTCTTTCGGCGAGCATCCTACTACAGCTATAGTACGCGGGTTCGCAAGAATCTCGCGGATCACCGTATCGGAAGGGTTTTGAAACATGGTTTGTAGTAGCGCATCTACCGATTCCAGACCGGCGTCAGCCACTTTTGGTATCGTTGAATGTTTCCTCTCACAGCCTGGAAGTAAACTTCTTGAATTTTTTTGGTGACAGGTCCTGTCGTTCCATTTCCAATTTTGCGCCTGTCAATGTATCCGGCGCCGGTGATTTCGGCACCCGTACCGCAAAGGAAAACTTCGTCGCATGCATAAAGTTCGCTGCGGTTCATGGAGCGTTCTTCGCAGGGAATATTCAGCTCTCCGGCAATCTCAAAAACAGCGGAACGGGTGATGCCTTCCAGAACATTATCGTAAACAGGCGTGGTGATCAGTTTGCCGCCACGAACAATAAAAATGTTCATGCCGGCAGCCTCAGAGACGGTGCCATCTTCATTGAGGAGGATCCCTTCATCAAATCCTCCTTCCCGGGCTTCCGCAGCGGCCAGTGAAACATTCACATAGCTGCCGCTAACCTTGGCGCGGGGGGGAATGGCATTGTCCTGAATGCGGCGCCAGGAGGAAACCATCAGATTCAATGCTCTCTCTTTTGTTAAATAAGAGCCCATGGGCACGGCAAAGGCCAGAAATTCATGTTGTTGATCCCACTTCAGCCCGATTCGTTGTGCTGATTTGTAGGCCATCGGACGAATATAAATGTCTTCGCGATATCCGCATTTTCGAACAAGTTCTACGGTTAAGTCGGCCAGCTGTTGGGCGGTTTGTTCCAATTCCAGCATCAGGATTCGTCCATTATTCTTCATTCGGGTGTAGTGGTCGACTAGTCTCAGGATGAACACTTCGTCCTGTTCCGAATTGAAATATCCACGGATGCCTTCAAAAATCGCCGAACCGTACAGGAAGGCATGCGTCATGATGCTGATTTTTGCTTCGAGAAGAGGGACGAATTTACCTTCGACATACGCATACGCATTTTCCAAAGATCGAGAACTCGCTTGTTCGTGAGGGTCCATTTATGTGTTCAATCGACGAAGATTCGATAGGGCATCAATAATAGCACAGGTTCTTTTTCGGCAACGCGCGCCAACGCCCAAAAACGTTTGAGTTCGAAACTGGATGGAAGAGAAAAGCTCTCTTCGGAGATGAGTTCTCCAAATCCTCCACCGCGATTCGAAGGATAAATCGCGTAACTGAAATCTTTGATTCCGGTCAGTTTTTTCGCTTCTTCAACAGCGTCCACCAGGCCGCCGATCTTGTCGATCAATCCATTTGCAAGCGCCTGATCGCCGGTCCAGACGCGCCCCTGTCCGATGGCATCGATTTGTTGCTGTGTCTTCTTTCTTCCTTCCGCTGCCTTGCGTGTGAATGTATCGTAAGTGTTCACCATGTGTTTTCGAATGATCGTCCACTCTTCTTCGCCAAAGGGAACATAGTCGCTAAACAAATCGGCATGTTTTCCGCGCTTAATGATTTCTTTTTTCATGCCGATTTTGTCGTAAAGTCCTTTCAGATAAAACTTTCCGCCGTAAACTCCGATGGAACCGGTGATCGTTGAGGAATCGGCAAGGATTTTGGTTCCTGCCATTGAGACATAGTACCCGCCGCTGGCAGCCACATCAGCCATGGAAACGATGACCGGTTTCTTTTTAGCAGTGATTTGCACTTCGCGCCAGATTACATCGGAAGCGGAAGGGGAACCGCCCGGCGAGTCGACACGAAACACAATTGCCTTCACATTGGAATCTTCGCGCGCGTGCTTGAATGACTCGCTTACTGTTCCGGCTCCTAAAAACTCTTCACCAAAACCGCGATACGATTCACCGGGAATAATCGTGCCGGTCGCGTAAATCAGCGCAATCTTATCCGGTTTTTCATCCAGCAAATCCCGAAACGAAGGTTTCTGATATTCCAAAATCGAAACCGCATGAAGTTCGTCCAGTTTCAAATTCTTTTTGATCATGCTTTCGAGTTGATCGCGATACAGTAAATCATCCACAAGCCCCTTGGCTTTTAATTCGGTACTGACAAGGGGACTTTGATCCACCAGCGCGCGAACAACTTCGGGAGTGAGCTTGCGATCGGTTGCAATGTCTTGAGTGATGCGCTGATAAAGGGATTCCAGCAATTCATTGGTTTGTTTGCGATCCGGTTCAGACATGCTGTCGCGTGTGTAGCTTTCACTTCCACTTTTATAGATGCCGACGTGATCCATCTGTGCTTCCACTCCGAGCTTATCGAAAGTCCCTTTGTAAAAAGGCATTTCTGCGCGGATGCCAATCAAAGTAAACCAGCTATCGCTCTCCGGTGGCAGATACAGTTTCGGCGCCGCAGAACAGATGTAGTAATCGATTGTTCCGCCATCTTCAACGAATCCGTAAACGGGCTTTTTCGATGCCGCGGAGAATTTCTTAATTGCGGCACGGAGCTCCTGTGCTTTTCCAGGGCCCATGCTGGCAAAGGTTGAATTGACGATCAACGCTTTGATACGATCGTCAGTTTTTGCTTTTTCAAGCGACCGCAACACTCCGCGCATGGTGAGGATGTCACCGACAAGCAATCTTGTTTTCCAATCCTGCGGTCCTTCTTCGGGCAGCGGACCGCTCAGATCCAGAATGAGGGCGCTGCTTTCCTTGACTTTGGGGCCCATCGTCCAGGCCGTAATCACAACAAACAGTATGAAAAGCATAACGAATGAGAGCACCATCCGGAGCAGGAATTTCAGAAACTTTTTGATCACGAAGCCTCCATCGGCAATAATTTGAACTGATAGTAATTTAGCCTGTCGTCGACATCTTTTCCACCTCTCCTTCCGCACCGCTGTGCTTGCCAAGGGCCCGGCGTCACGCTATCTTTGCCATTTCCTGAAGGAGACATGGGATGCTGCGATTTGCGCTGTGCTGTGAGGAAATTTCCAAGACAACAAAGAAGCTTCAGAAAGAGCAGATTCTTTCGACATACTTGCGTGGTTTAACGGACGAAGATCTTTCCATCGCCTCCGTCTTCTTCACCGGCTACCCGTTTGCCCTAAAAGACCAGAGAGTTACCAGAGTTGGTTTTGCTGCGATTCGCGATGCGCTGGAGAATCTGGATGCCGGATTCGATCATAAGCTCGGCCCGGCCCTGTTGCGAACGGGTGATCTGGGAACGGCGATTGCGGAAATATTTCCCACCCAAACAACGGAACCGGTCTTAACCCTGAAGCAAGTGAGATCGTACTACGAAAAGCTTACTACAATTTCGAATGCCCGGGAAAGACGAGAAGTGCTCCGGGAAATGCTGTTGCGATCGACCCCCCTGGAAATCAAATACTGGATCAAAGTTCTCGGCGGTGCAATGAGAATCGGTTTGCAAGAAGGGCTGGTCGAATCTTCCATTGCGAAAGCTTTTCAACAACCATTGGAAAAAGTGCAATACGCAAACATGTTGCTGGGGGACATTGGAGAATGCGCCGTTTTTGCCCGTTACTCGCACCTGGAGGATGCCCGCATGCAGCTTCTCCATCCGATTAAACCGATGCTGGCTGCCGTAGAAGAGGATCCCGGAAAAATCCTTACCTACATGGATGGGCGTGGATTAGCGGAGGATAAATATGATGGAATCCGGGCGCAAATTCACAAAGAGAATCAAACGGTAAAGATTTTCTCACGCTATCTGGATGACATCACACGCTCCTTTCCGGATGTTGTGGAGAAAATGAGTGCTCTGTCTCATTCGTTTCTGATGGATGGAGAGATCGTTCCGTTTAAAGAGGACCGGATCTTAAGCTTTGCGTTGTTGCAAAACCGGCTCGGCAGAAAAGTGCTTTCCTCTGAGATTCTGGAACAGATTCCCTGCCGCTATTTTGCATTTGATTTGTTGTTTCTGGAGGAAGACCTGCTCCTTGATTTCCCGCTGATGGAAAGAAGAGAGCGTCTGCTGAAGATTCAAAGCCGGCATCCTGAGCTCTTTTCAGTATCGGAACAACGCTCGATCCAAACAATCGAAGAGCTGGAAGGATGTTTTGAAGCTTCTCGTTCGCGGATGAATGAAGGGCTTGTGATCAAGCATCCCGATTCTCCTTACAAACCCGGAAAGCGCGGTAAGCAATGGCTCAAGCTCAAACGGGCTCTTGTAACTCTGGACGTTGTCGTTATCGCGGCGGAGTATGGACACGGCAAACGCGCGGGTTTGCTTTCTGATTACACTTTTGCGGTTCAGGATCGGGGAGATCTTCTGACAATTGGAAAAGCTTATTCAGGGATTACGGATAAGGAGCTGTTCCGGTTATCCGAATTGTTCCATAAAATTTCCATTCGGGATGAAGGATTTTTGCACCAGGTGCCACCGCAAGTCGTATTCGAAGTCACTTTTGACAGAATCAACCGGAGCGATCGCCATACAAGTGGATTTGCATTGCGTTTTCCACGAATCAAAAACATTCGATGGGACAAGAAACCGGAAGAGATCGATTCACTGGAAACGGTGGAGAAACTGTATCAGGCGCAAGATAAAGTCTAAGCATGCATATCTCAAAAGCCACGAACGCGCAGCAAGTGCAAGTTTTTCAAAACATCTCCAGACAATGGCGGAACCAACTTACCGCCGGCAATTGTTACGCGGAGGGTGAGCAGGTCGTTTTTCGTTTACTGCAGTCCGAGCTGCCGCTTCTTTCTATGCTCATCACCGAAGAATATTTTGAACACTGGAAGCCGTTGATCGAGCTGCGCGGACAGAATGAAACGACCGTCTGGATTGCGGAGAAGAGATGGATAGAAGAGAATACCGGACAAAGACTGAATCAGCCCTGCCTGGCGCTCGCAAAAATTCCGGTCTCCGATCCTCTTTTAGTATCGCGCGTGTCTCGCCCGCGTTGTTGTTTCGTCGCTCTAGATGGAATGCATCATGCCGTCAATGTTGGATCCATTGTCAGGAATTGTGTGGCCTTTGGTGTTACCGGACTCCTGCTGGATGAAACGACGATTCATCCTTATTCCTGGCGAGCGGTAAGAACCTCTCTGGGAAGTATTTTTCAATTGCCGGTGGTCACAAGTGATTCGCTTTCAGAGATGTTAAGGCTTCTACAAAAGCGAAATCAGATAAGTCTGATCGCTGCTGATCCCGCAGGGTCCTTACAGATTTCAGAAATGGACTTCTCCAAAAGTTATTGCTTCATTTTTGGAAACGAGCATCAAGGGATTTCGAAAAAGATCCTGAGTCTGGATCCGCTCCGCGTAGCAATTCCTCTTTCGGGAAAAGTCGATTCGGTTAATGTCGCCGCAGCCAGCGCTATTTTTCTGTACGCTGCCACTACACCTTACGTGCGATGACGAATACAGAAAGGCCTGCGAAGTAGGCGAGGGGTCTTTCCAGTTTCAATAACGGCACCACGATATTGAAGCGGCTGCAGAGTTGTTGCGGCAGATTTGGTCGTTTTAGAATCTTGCCATAAAGAAACCAGCCGGCCATTCCAATCACGTTGATGTATTCCGATTTTAGAATCTCAAATGAAGTTGCCCGGATGATGCGACTAATCGATGCTTTTGTGTAGCGCCGGTAGTGGCCGAAGGATCGATCCATGCTTCCGTAAAGGAATTGCATTGCGGGGACCATCAGCACCAGATGTCCTCCCGGTTTAAGCCTGGCATTCAAACAGCGAAGGGCCTGAATGTCATCCTCCAGATGTTCAACCACGTTCAGGATGACAACCGTATCGTACAACTCATCATTGGGAAAGGGCGTATAAAGGTCCCAGCTGAGTGCGCGCTGAAAGTTTTGCGATAACTTGGCCACCAATCTTGGGTCGAGATCCGAAACGTGATATTCGCCGGCATATTCTTGTGCCCATTGTGCAAAATTTCCGATGCCGGCGCCAATTTCCAGCGCTTTCCCCTTGATATATGGCTTTACGCGATTCGCCAACCATTTGTAGTAGTCGCCCGCCTGGCTCAGCGTTTCCAGACTTTCGCAGATCGCGTCCTGTGATTCAATTTGCATCGTTGGATGATACACCACATGTCAAAAACGGTGATGAACTTCGGGCTGATCCAGGACGTATACTAATTCAGTTGTGACAACACACTTTTGGCGTATTCCCGAATTAGACAATCTTGAATTCTTGCGCACATCGGCCTCATCCCATTCTTTCCCGCGCCACTGGCATGAGACGTACGTCATTGAGGTTGTTGAACAGGGAGTTAATGAGTTCTGGTGCGAAGGGCGAATTTACGCCGCCGGGCCGGGTAGCATACTGGTCATTCAGCCAGGTGAAGTGCATACAGGATATCCTGCCGGCAAATCACATCTGGCGTATCGCTCTCTCTATCCCTCAGAGAATTGCATGAGAACGCTTGCCATTGATATTTACGGTAAAAGAGAGAGCCCCCGTTTTACACAAAAGGTGATTCAGGATAAACAACTAGCTTCGATGCTCAGAGAGGCTCACGGGTTACTCGAATGCAGAGCGGAAAGAATGAAAGGTCATGCTTTGATGCTCCTAACTCTCGGACGACTGATTTCAATGCATTCCGATTCGCGTGTTTCTACTGTGATGGATACAAATTCCGTGATTCATTCCAAAATTCACCGGGCAATTTCATACCTGATCGAGAATTACGATCAAAACATTTCGGTCAACGAAATATCAGCTATCACCGGCCTGAGTGAATTTCATTTCGTACGAACTTTCCGAAAAGCGACAGGCCTGCCTCCTTATGAATATCTGGTTACGATTCGCGTGGAAAATGCACGGAAACTCTTATCGAAAGGCGTGCCGATTGTGGAAGTCGCTACTCAATCCGGCTTTTATGACCAGAGTCATTTCAACCGGCACTTCAAAAGGATCTACGGGATTACTCCCGGCGCTTATCTAAACGCTTAAGGAGCGCAGGGCTTCCGGCGTGCATAGGTGACCGCAGGCCTCCGGCCTGCTCTTTTGCGGACTGGAAGTCCGCGATCCCTATGCTGGCAAGATGCCCGCGCTCCCCTTCCTAAGCGCGATTCAAAATGACTTTTACAAGAAACGCGTTTTTCTCTTTTTCCGCATTCTGAATCTGCAAAGCAGCTTTCCATGGTTTGCCTTCACGATCGGAAAAGGTCCAGTT
>JBKKAT010000148.1:0-5201 GCA_046714535.1 Acidobacteriota bacterium
GTCAATGTTTCGGGAGTTCAATTCGTTGCCGATCATCTTCTCGACCTTGCCCGCAAAAGGAATTGATCATGTCTGCAGAAAAGCATCCACTAAAAGTCGGGTACATTCTTCGAAAGTTTCCCGTGCTTTCCGAAACATTCATACTCAATGAGATTCTGGCTCTGGAAGCTCAGGGAATGCACGTTACTATTTTTTCACTGACCCGGCCCAACATTCCGCGTTTCCATGAAGACCTCCCGAAATTAAAAGCTTCCATCTTGTACGTTCCCGAAATTGTCACACCTGGCGCGGTGCTGAAGTACAACAAGCGATCACGGAAGCGGCACTCGAAGCGATATCTGCGGACTCTTTCCTACGTTCTGAAGTCGGGCAAAGCAGGTCTTCTGTGGCGCTTTCTTCAAGCCTGTTTTGTCAGCGAAAAGGCCGCTCATCTTGGCTTGCACCATCTTCATGCGCATTTTGCGACCAGGGCAACGACGGTCGCTTTTCTTTCTTCAATGATGTCCGGGATTCCATACAGTTTTACCGCTCATGCATTTGACATTTTCAGAAAGGAATACAGCCGCAAAGCGCTTTTGAAAAAAATCCAGAATTCGAAGTTTATGGTAACCGTTAGCGATTTTAATAAAGCGCATCTGGAGACTTTGGCGCCTGTTGAATCGAATCGCATCGTCCGTGTTTACAACGGCATTGATTTATCCCGTTTTTCGGCCAACGGCAGCACGCAACAAACACCTTTTACGATCTTATGTGTCGCGCGGCTCGTAGAAAAGAAAGGTCATGCTGATTTGATCCAGGCATGCAAATTACTGCGCGAGCGTGGAATTTCTTTTCGTTGCTGGATCGTTGGTATGGGACTTTTACGCAAGGATCTCGACAAACAAATTCGAGACTCTGATCTCGGCGATACCGTTTTTTTATTAGGACCGCACACGCAACTTGAGGTGGTTGAACGATATCATTCTTCCGACCTCTTTGTTTTACCGTGTAGAGTTGATTCTGATGGAAACCGGGATGGACTTCCCGTATCCATCGTTGAAGCTCTTGCTTGCGGATTGCCTGTAGTATCGACAGCGGTGACAGGAATACCGGAAGTAATCGCACATGGTGAAAATGGTCTCTTAGTTCCGGATAACAATCCTGTGATTCTGGCGGATGCGATCGAATCGCTGATCAAAGACCGGAATTTGTACGAACATCTGCGGTCCAATGCGCGAAACTCCGTATCTGCCAACTTTGATATCAGGCAAACAGCCGCTACGTTGCAAAAGCTTTTTCAAATACGGGTACCGGGGGAAGCATGAAGATCTGTTTCTTAAGCGCGGACCGCGGCATCTCCTTCGAAAAACATAATGGAGCGTCAGCTCATGTTCGCAGCCTGGTCCGCACGTTCTCAAAACTCGGCCATGATGTCTCCCTTGCAACTCCATCTGCGGGAGGAGATGAGCTTGGCGTTCCGGTTTTCCGGATCCCGACACCAAATATTCTGACTGCTTTACTGGATGGAGCTGACCGCGAACGAAAACGTATGGCTCATGCGCTGGGACATATTTGGAATAACGTGCTGGTGGAACAGTCGCTTCAAAAGATCTTGCCTACAAATCGGCCCGATCTGTTGTTTGAAGTTTACAGTCCTTATGGCGCATCGGCAGCCGTTCTGGCAAAGCAAATGCACATTCGCCATATGTTGAACGTGCATGCGCCTCTTGCATGGGAAGGAATGCATTATCGCCAACAAGCTTTGCAGGAAGCGGCCGATGCTTTGGAACGGATTGCTTTTGAATCGGCGCAGATGATTGTTACAAATTCGGAGGAATTGCGGCAGCAGTTGATCACAGCAGATGTTCCCGCCGAAAAAATAGTGGTGGTTCCGAACGGTGTGGATACGGAAATGTTCAGTCCGAACGGAACGGAGCGCCCGGAAAGTCTGGAAGGGAAAATTGTAATTGGATTTGTTGGGAGTCTTAAAGCCTGGCACGGTATAGACATTCTGATCGCTGCATTCAGACAGCTTGCGATCGATCCCCGTTTGCATCTTCTGGTAGTCGGAGATGGTCCCATGGCGAAAGTGCTTACAAAACTATCCGGCGAATTTCCTGGGCGTGTGACTCTTTCCGGTGCCGTGCCTCTTGAGACAGTTCCTTCCTATATACGTAGCATGGACGTGGGTGTGGCTCCCTATCCGCCTCTAGACCAGTTTTATTTCTCACCGTTGAAAGTCCTTGAATACATGGCCTCCGGGATTGCGACCGTGGCATCCAACATTGGGCAAATCAAAGAAATGATCCGGGATGGGCAAACGGGAATTCTGGTTCCTCCTGGCGATGTCTCCGCACTTGTCGATGCAATAAAAAAGCTGACAGAGGACAAAGAGTTACGGCACAGAATCGGCAATCAGGCTGCAGTCGAAGCACGGCAGAATCACACCTGGATCCAGCGCGCTTCTGAAATCATTCAACTGGCGGAACGCATCGAATGAACGCAAATACTCGAATAACGGATCCTGCTTTACCAGGAATCAATACAGCTTTGGATGTCGAGACCATTCAGGAATTGCTTCAAAAAGCCCTTCCTGAAGGCAACGACAATGTTGAACTGACGGAACTAAAAATAATCGATGTTCAATACAAGCCGGGTGAATCCTGCAAGCTTCTGTATCAGGTGAAAGCACGGAATCGAAAAAGGAATCGGACGATAAAACAATTGGTTTCCGCAATTCTGCTGCCTTCCGGTTCAAACTGGCCGGCTGTGCCGCAAGAAGTATTGAACCGTTACAAAGTTGACGAAAAGACGGTTCTGAGCGCTCCGTTAATTTCCTTGCCGGAGATTCAAATGATGATGTACGCATTTCCGGTCGATCCTGCGCTGCCGTGGCTCAGTGAAACGTTGGAACAGGAGAGCATGGAGCAACATATGCAGCAGAACTGGGAATGGCGTAACGTCCATATTCGCCGAGCCACGATTCGTCCGATCGGGTTTACTCCGCAGGCTCGCGCTGCCATTTTTCTTGAGCTTCTTACAGAGACAAAGGACACAAAAGAACCGGAAATGCGTCGACTGATTGGAAAAATCCACGGGTATAAACCCGCTGCGCTTCTCTTTTCAGGAGCATGGGCTTTGTGGCGTGCTGTGAATCACAAGATTCGGATTGCTCCGCCGGTCGGATATGTATCTTCGCTGCATTTGACCTTGCAGGAACAAGTGCAAGGAGAGCGGCTCACAGAGTTTGCTCACACGGGTTCCTTTATCAAGCCTGTAAGGATGACAGCACGTTCCATTGCGGAAATCCACAAGCTTTCACTTCCGTTGAATTCCGTCCGCACCGCGGCAAAAGAAGCGGCGGTGATTCAACGGTGGAAATCCATTCTTGTTGCGATCTGTCCTGAGCAGAGCGGCCGAATCGAGAAACTGTCCGGCCAGATTTCTGAGGAATTGCAAAAACGCATTGTTATCGAGGGTCCTGTGCATGGTGATTTTCATCCTGCCAACGTGATGTGGGATGACAAACACGTAACTCTTGTTGATCTGGACGATCTCTCTTACGGTGATCCATTTGTAGATGTGGGGAGATTTCTTGCTTCACTTCGTGTGTCAGCGCTTCGTGTTTCTTCAAAAGTATCCGCTCTGAACAACGTAGGTGAAGCGTTTTTGCAGCAGTACTTCAAACTTTCATCGACTGATGAAAGGAGAGCGCGTCTTTTTGAAGCTGCTTCCTTGCTCATCGCAGCTTGTGCGCCTTTCCGATTGCAGAGACCCGGGTGGAAAGAGTCCGCGGTGATGTTGATTGATGAAACAGAACGAGTTTGGAATACTTGCCGCGCTGCTACGACAGGCGTCGCTCAAACTGTTCCCGTCGAACCCGGCACGCTGATTCCGGATGCTGCCCGATGGTTCACGGATGGTGTTTACATGCGCACCGTGCTGGATCCGCATATTCGCAAAATCTACGGAGCTGAAGTTGTCACGTGCCGCGCAGAATCGAATAACGATCAGGAAGTTTCCTATGAACTTCATGGATGGCGTGGTGAAGACAAATGGACGATCACGTTGCGTGGTACCGTCTGGCTTCAGCGTGGCGCCACTGCTGTGGTGAGACGGCTGGAAAAGTTGAATGCAGCGATGGTCGAACCATCAACTACCGTGCTGCCGCGACCGGTTGTGTTTCTTCGCCCTCTTTCTCTGATCATCTGGGAACCGCCAACCGGACGTTCATTCAAAAGACTTATGAGAAGCACGAACGAACTTGAACAGGAGGCAGCAGGAGTAGCCCGGGCCCTTGCAACAATCCATCGCACGAGTATGGAAATCAGCGGTCAAATTTCACAGGAAGAGGAAATCAGGGCACTCCGCGCAGATGTGGAACAAGTGAAAGAAGAACACAACACCCTATTCAATCAGGTAAACAGCTTATTAAAGCAATTGGAACCACGAATCGCTTCAGTCCCCTGGCAATACGCTCCCGTGTTGCGCAAAGTGCATCCGAAGGATGTTTTGTTTCAAGGTGATCGCATTGCATTTGCAAGCCTGCAGAAATTGACGCGATCTCATCCCTATATTGATGCAGCACATTTTCTGGCGCACGTAACGCTGATCGGACTCAGAAGGAATAAGATCGACGAAGCCCAAAAAGCTGGTAATTCTTTTCGCAAGGCTTATGTGTCTAACGGTGTGATTGAAGAAGACTTAGCGCTATTCGAATCTGCTGCGCTGCTGCGTTTGGCATGCAGGCTGGTCAAACGTCATTCAGGCACAAGAGAAGCCGAGTATTTACTCAATTCCGCTGTGGCAAGATTTGCAAGCGCCGGCAGTAAGCAGAAATAAATATGTCCGAAGAAAAGAGCAAAGAAACAGCAATTCAAAGAATGGTCCGGAGGGCCAGGCGGACCTGGCGGCAATGGCTGGAGTTTGTAAAGATACTCCGGCAGTTTCTGCCGCATATGAAAAAGCAGAAAGGCCGCTTGATTGCGGCGCAATTCTTCGGCTTCGCTTACATCCTGTTTGATCTGGTGGAACCGTGGCCATTGAAAATCATCTTTGACAGCATCTTTCTGGGCAAGCCCCTGCCTGAATTTTTACAGCCGGTGTTCGGCGTGTTCTTACAAACTCACCGTTTTGCTTTGTTGTATGTCTTAATTGGCGTGATCATCCTCCTCGCAATCTTGCAGGGCGTCTGTTACTACTTCGAACATCTCTATACATCG
>JBKKAT010000149.1:0-13139 GCA_046714535.1 Acidobacteriota bacterium
GACTTTGATCCGGGAGGTCTCTCCGGACGTCATCTACCATCTTGCGGGAATGGCGCATGTACACGAATCCTGGACCAACCGCCGTGCAACCATCGAAACCAATTTTCTGGGCACGTTCCATTTGTTGGAAGCCTGCCGGTCTCTGGCAAAATTTCCCAGGGTGCTGCTGATAGGGTCCGGCGAATGTTATGGCATCGTCCCGAACAAAGAACAGCCGATCTCTGAGGAAAGGCCGATGGTCCCTGCTTCTCCTTATGCGGTTAGCAAGATAGCGCAGGAGATTTTAGGAGCTCAGTACGCGAAAGCAGAAAAGTTTCCCGTATACATTTCGCGCCCTTTCAATCATACGGGACCACGGCAGAAAGAAACTTTTGTCTGTTCGGCATTTGCCATGCAGATCGCAATGGCGGAACTCGGAATGTGCGAGCCGGAAATCAAAGTTGGAAACCTGACCGCCCGCCGGGATTTTTCCGATGTAAGAGATGTCGTAGCAGCTTATGTTTCGATCGTGAGAGACGGTCGCCCCGGTGAGCCATACAATATTTGTTCCGGCACTGCCATTTCGATCCAACAGATTCTGGATACTTTGCTATCGCACGCTACGAGGGATTTTCGTGTAGTCGAAGACCAGGAACGATTCCGGCCGGTGGATATGCCACTGCTGGTGGGAAGCCCTGACAAGCTCAGAACGGAAACAGGCTGGCAACCAAAATATCCCATCAGCCAGACACTCCTCGATTTGTTGAACTACTGGCGAAAGAAGTTGATGGAAACTAAAGTCGTTACTACAAACAGTTTATGAAGATTTTCATTACCGGAGCCACCGGTTTTCTGGGAGGCCAGCTTCTATCAGCATTGCAGAACAGGGACCACCGCATCACTGCGTTGGTTCGCTCCCCGCAACAGGTTTCCTTTTCGCCAGCAATTCAAGTCGTACCGGGAAGTATAGAAGACGTCGAATCTTACCGCGCGCATTTGAAGGGGCAGGATCTGTTTCTGCATCTGGCAGCCCTTGTAAAGATGTGGGTTCCGGATCCCAATCAGTTTGATCTCGTGAACGTGTCTTCTGTGGAGAATGCAATTCGTTCTGCTGCCGATTCAGGTGTTCAAAAGTTCATTCATACATCTTCTTTTATTGCTCTCGGCCCTTCCAATGGAAAACCTCTAACGGAAGAGGATCATCGCCGCACCGATCATTTCCACAATCATTATGAACGCACAAAATATCTTGGTGATCGGATGGCGCAAAAATATCAAAAAGAAGGATACCCGGTCACAATCTTGTACCCGGGAGTAATTTACGGGTCCGGTAGTTTAACGTATGGAAATATTATTGCCAAAAATATCATTCCGTTTTTAAACGGCAAAATGCCCCTTGGCCTGAGCATCCGGACGTGGTCGTATGCTTTTGTCCAGGATGTGGTTCAAGCTTTCGTAAAAATAATTGAGCAGGGAGCCAAATCAAATCGCTATATTCTTGGGGGTGACAACCAATCCGGTCCGGAATTCTATCAAGCGCTCTATCAGGTTAGCGGCAAAAAACCTCCTGCCATGAACATACCAATGCCTGTCGCAAAACTTGCCGGATATGGTGAGTACTGGATAGCCCGGTTGTTTGGACGCGAGCCGCAGATGCTTACGCATGAAGTTGTAGAAATCTACAAACATAGCTGGGCTTACGACAGCACCCGCGCCAAGGAGGAACTCGGCTATAAAATCACTCCTTTAAAGGAAGGACTCGTTGATCTGGTGGGCTGGCTGAAAAAATCAGGGTATGTGAAGTGAAAGTGGAGCTAGTTCTAGCCCTGCCAATCGTGAGTTTGTAAAGTGAATGAACCAACAGTAAATAACACAGATTTTACGTTACGTTCGGAATACAAACGAAAGGCCGTTCATATTGGATCCTCACTTTTCGGTCTTCTCTTACGATGGTTGAATTTCTGGCAGGGAGCCCTCTGCGCGATCGTTGCATTCATTTTTAACTGGCAGATTTTGCCGCGAATCGGCGGCAGAGGGCTTTATCGCAAAGAGGATCAGCAACGCGGTTATCCCATCGGGATTCTTCTTTATCCGATTTCGGTTCTTATTTTGATTCTGCTGTTTCCGAAACGTTTGTATATTGCTGCCGCGAGTTGGGCGATTATGGGCTGGGGAGATGGATTTGCTTCGGTTTTTGGGAGACGTTTTGGAAAGACCAAAATTCCCTGGAATGCAGATCGCAGCTATGCCGGGTCTCTTGCATTTCTGGTTTTTGGCTCAGCCGGAGCCATCTTTTTCACGCATTTTGTCTGGACGGACTCACCGCATCCGGCTTGCTGGTACGTCATTCTCGTTCCCTTTCTTGCGGCATTGCTCGCCGCGATTGTTGAAACGATCCCCACGGGGATCAATGACAACTTGAGCGTTCCTCTTTCTGCGGGCTTATTCATGTGGGCCCTTTACCAGATTGAACCCGCGATGCTTTCAAGGAAAGAGGACATCTTGCTGGCAAATCTTCTTTGGGGATCGATCATCAATCTTGCTTTTGGTGCAACCGCTTACGCTGTGAAAATGGTGCGTTTGTCCGGGTTGATCGGAGGCTTTATTGTAGGCACGTTGATTTATGTTTTTGGCGGATATCAGCTTTATTTGATCCTGATTACGTTTTTTGTACTGGGATCCGGGGCAACCAAGTTCGGTTATGCGCGCAAAAAATCGCTCGGTGTGGCGCAGGAGAAGGGGGGCGCGAGAGGCTGGGAAAATGCGGTAGCCAACTGTTCCATGGGCGCGTTTCTCGCAATTCTTGCGATGCTTGTTCCGGAAGAGCGAAGTATTTTGTTCGTTGCAGGATTTTTTGGAGCCTTTGCGACAGCAGCGGCTGACACAGTGAGCAGTGAAATCGGACAGGTACTCGGCAAACATCCGATCCTGATTACAACTCTGCGTCCCGTACCAGTTGGAACAGAAGGGGCGATTTCGCTGGAAGGGACTTTTGCCGGCGTTCTTGCTGCTGCGCTGCTTTGCGGCGCCGGCGTGCTTCTGCAAGTCATCAGCATCCCGGTTGCCTTGTTGTGTGTGGTTGCCGCATTCATAGGCACAACAGTTGAAAGTTATCTCGGAGCGACGCTGGAACAATTAAAGATCATCGACAATGAGATCATCAATTTTATGAATACTCTGGTTGGTGCTGCTGCGGCGATGGCACTTGTTGCACTATTCTAATCCTTCACATTAACTCGCGCTTTTTTGCGTAGATCATCCAGCCATTTCGCGATGGGATCCTGGACTTTCGACTCGACCAGCAAGTTTTGAATTTCGCCAAACACTTCGGCAAATGGCGGAACATCTTTGGCCAGCATTTCCGCCGCAGGTTTGTAGACTTTGTTGTAATAGTCCTCGGCATCTTCGATCGTGATATTCACAAACGGTCTGAATCGGTCGCGAATGAATTTCCTGATGCTGAGCTGGTTACGAACCTCCAGAATGAGATCATCACGATTCATCCCGATGGAATTCAGAAAAACCATCAGGCCCTCTTCTCCTCCGTGTCGAATTTCGATCGAATTTAGAGCAGATTCCACTTCTTCTTCCGAGAGAAGCACGGGGGGCTGTATTTTGAGCTGTTGCAGCGCCAGATGATGATTGATGCGCTCTTCCAACATCGTTTCCTCTTCGGGCAATCCAGAAAGGTTTAGATCCACCTTAGCCATCGCATCGAGTTCACTTTGTGTGATTACATCTTCATTTACGATCGCGGAAATTTTATCGATGATGACGCCTTGCGATAGCGGGGGGAAACTTAGCAGTAGAAGAAAACAAAAAGAAATAGGGGATAAGCCCGATATGAGGATAGATCGGATAATTTTTTTAGGTAAAGCGATCACCCTGTTTATCTCCACTATCTTGTCTATCTCCCTATTAGAATGCATGGCCAACTGAGATAAAAAATTCGGAGGGACTTTCACCGTTCTGACGATCCAGCTTATAGCCCCAATCCAGCGTTAAAGGTCCGATCGGCGTTCCATAGCGAATGCCGATTCCAGCTGCTTCCCTCATTTTTTCGAGTGTGAAAGCGCTCACCTCTTCAAAAACACTGCCATAGTCAAGAAAAATTACCGCGCCCAGCGATTTATAAACAGGAAAACGATATTCCAGATTCAGAATCGTCAGCATATTTCCCCCTTTCGGGTGTCCATTTTCCAACGGACCGGCTGTATCCTGTTCAAACCCCCGAATGGTTCTGCCACCTCCGGCAAAAAAACGCTGCGAAAGCGGCAGTTCATTCGTCGTTCGAAATCCCCATGCCAGACCGAGCCTGAAAGATGTGGCGATCACAGAACGCTTTAATGGCAGGTAATATTGCGCCTGGCTAAACGATTTAACGAAATCTGTTTCAGATCCAAGCACATTCGAAGCAAATTGAAGATTAGAACTCAAAAAATTTCCTTCCACAGGATCAATTGCATTGTCCCGATTATCGCGAACGGCGCCAAACGTGACGCTGGAAATGCGGATTGCCAGAAACGGACGATCTTCCGGTTCTACAACTTCCGGCTCCCCTTCAGTATCGATGTTTTCGAATACGTATCGAAAGAAAATGGATTTTGCCGGCTCAGGCTCAGTTCCAACTTCCCGATAAGGTCTTTGTTCCGACAGTTTCCGCTCCACGTGCAAACTAGAGCCATACCGGCGAAAACTAAAGCTTTGCCTTACGCCATATTCGCCGAACACTGATACATCGCTTGATACACTGTGAAAAAACCAATGTGGATCAATATAGGTTATCAAGGCTCGTCCTTCCTTGAACCCGGCCCGGGTGTTCAAGGCAATTGTTCGCGCGGTTCCGAACAAGTTCTTGTTGGATATCCCAAAAATTCCCCGAAAGCGGTCAAAACTCTGGTATCCAGCGCCGTAGGTGATCGTATAGGGTTTCGATTCGGTTAAGCGGACCAAAACGTTTTGAAACTTCTGCAAACTATCGGGGCGCGGGATCTCGACGTCCACGCGATCGAAAATATTCAGTCCATACAAACGGCTTTGGCTCTCAGAAATTTTGCGAATGCTCAGGGGCTCATCTTCTTCAAAGAACAGACCTTCTTCAATGACCCATCGTTTCGTGCGATAGTTCCCGCTGATCACGATGCGGTCCACAAACACTTGCTCCCCTTCGGTGATCCTGTATTCGAGGGATGCCCTCGTTTTATCCTGGGAAAGTCGTAATTTGTTTTCCAATTGCATTTTTGGATAACCCCGGTCCGAATAAAGAGTGATCAGAAAATCAGAATCGGCTTTGACTTTGGCTTCGCTTACCGGCTGGTCCTTTTTTTGCTGAAAACGGCTGAGCAGTTCTTCGCTGGTGAATACTTTGTTTCCTCGAATCTTGATCTCTGCAACAATCGAACGAGGGCCTTCCTCAATTTCCAGCTCTACCCTGATTTTACCGTTCGGGAATTTTAAAACCTCTCTCTTTTTAAAACGCGCAAAGAGAAATCCCTTCAGTTTATAAGCGCTGAGAATGCTATTTTGGTCTGTTTCGAATACTTTCGTAACCATCGGCGCACCACCGATGAAACCCTTCGTTCTGGTTTGCATCACCTCTCGCAGATCCTCATCCGGAATATTTTGATTGCCGCTGATTTCAATTTCGCTCACGTCATACTTGATTCCTGGCTCTACAACATAGCGGATAAGGATTTTTTCACCTGACGTGTCTTTTTTCCATGTGATTTTTGCTTCGTAATAACCTTTTTGCTGCAGATAATCGAGTAGAGATCTTTTCCCTTCATCGAGTGTGTCATCGTTGTAGCTATGCTCCACCCAGATGGGAACCCTTTCCCGCAGCAGGTCCTGATCAAAGGAATAGCCGACTGTTTCCAAAACAAGTTGCCGTCCCGAATCGATATACAATTCAATGGCTACAGCCGGAGGGGGAAGGATTTTTTTTTCATCGCGAATGGCGTGCTCCAAATAGCCATTGCGATCGTAGTACTCTTCGATTTTTTCGAGGTCGCGATTGTATCGTTGTTCCTTAAATTTGGATCCTGGTTTGGACTTCATCAGGGAAATGATCTGGGACTCTGTAAAACCCGGTTTCCCCTCAATCTCTACCGACGCAACGCGGGCGCGTAAACCTGCCTGGACTTCGTATGAGATTTCTGCGCGTTTTCGTGTCCGAAACAGAACAACATCCGGCGTAACCCTTGCGTTGTAATAACCGTTTTCCCGGAGGACAGCGAGTATATCCTCTCTTCCAGAGAGCACCCCCTCAGGAGTATAGGGTTCCAATTTTCTCAGCCGGATTCGTCTTCGGACTCTTCCTTTTCTCACTCCCGTATCGCCGTCAAGATCAAGGGATTCGATGCGATAAACCCCTCGCAGAATAAACGTCAGATCGACGCGATTCCCCGATAGCTCGGCGTCCACCAAAACATTGGTGAAGTTCCCTGTAGCGTATAAGAGTTCGATCGATCTACGGATCTTCGATCTCGTCAAAATATCCACATTTGGTGTCAGCTCGATCAGTCCCAGCAACAATTCCTCATCCACCGGCACATCGGCCCGAAGAATGATTTTTCCAATCCTTTGGGATTGAAAGGGCGCAAAATCCTGCGCGTGAGCTGACAAGGAGAACAGGACTAGAAAAATGAAAAAAGAAATGCCTTTGGAATTTATTGCAAATTGTTGATAGCAAATTGCAAATTTTATAATGATTCCGTTGAAACTTTTTCGAAAGTCAAAGCGATTCAGTAGCAGCAACGCTTTTGTTCGGAACCAAATAAAAAATTGAAAATTTGCGATCGTACAATCTGCAATAGAAGGATCATTCGAATGTCTTTGTAACCAGGACATCCACACCATAGCGAGCCTGTTCATCCTTGGAGGCGGTGATTCGAATTTCTTGAGTTAGTTGGTATTGCAAAAGTATGATTTCCTCAGCCACAGTGAAAAGATTTGTAGAATACGTCACAGAGAAATCGGAGGTGATGTCTTTTTCCAGAGTAATCCTTGCCGTAGCAACTTCCGAACTCTGAACATAAGTCGGATCAATATGAAAACGCTGCAAACCGAACGCTTTGCGGAAACCGCGCTCAATCGGTGAAGCCAGTGGAGCTGCTACGAGTCCAGCCCCTTCCTCCAGCAGCATCGTAGAAATTCCGGCTCCCTGCGTTTCGCTTTGTGTGGTGCCCGCTCCCAGAAGTGCATACAGATCATCTCTGGGGAGTGGCGGATCGGAAGTGATGTCATGGTAGATGCGGTCGAACGTCCCGCTAAAGTTAAGATTGATCTGATATTCGCGAATCCTTGTTTCAGCGACAAAATTCAACTGTGGTTCGGTGCGGTATGGATTGGAGAAATCGAGCGAACCCCGCACGATTCTGTAATCCCGCTCACGAAAAGTAATCTCTCCGGAAACAACCTCCAGGCGACCTGTGATTACGGGATCATTAAAAGTTCCGATGACATTCAGATTGGCCGACGTTACCATATCTGCAAAATTATTTCTCACCATTAGAGACCGGTCTGCTTCAATATGGATATTTAATTTGACATCATCAAACGCTCCTGCGGGTGCCGCGAAACCGGGTACTCTCGCGTACCGGAATATGGAAGGTGATTCTTCAAAGCTTTTAACATAGATTCCTTGCAATACATCCAAATCACCTGTTAAATAGCTGGCCTCTTCGTCTTTTTGCAAATGCAACTCTCCACCGACAGTGCTGCGCAGCCCTTCGGGATAGTGAACCCTCACCTTATCGACATAGACATCAAACCGAAACGTTTCCATCTCATATCCCTTCAGGCTGGCAGAGCCGCCCGCAGTAAGCTTACCTCCGCTGCTCAAAGCCTGAAAGGACTGTAAAGTGATGTTCCGGTTTTTGAAGGTGACAAGTGAGTGAATATCTGTTAACGAATTCGGCAGGCTTTCATGGCGGAATGAACCATTTTTGATTTGCAGCGCACCACTGAGTGAAGGCTGTTTCAGAGTTCCGGAGATTGCGACTTTGGTTGTGGTTGGTCCGGTTGCAGAAATGCTGTTATCCCATTTAGATAAGACTTCCAGCCCGACATCTGCAGAGAGCTCCAGCGCAAGACGGCTTTCATCTTTTGGATAAATGTTCCCCATGATCGATATTTTCGTGTGATCTCCACTCAGCTCAGCGTTGCGGATCTGAATTACATCGTTGTTGAGACGGACATCGATCGGTCTCGTTTGTGTGAGCTGTAAATCGGCAAAATTGATTTGAAGGAGATTGATAAAACCGGATATGTTTTTGACGTTCACCGGCCGAAGGGCGCCGGTCATTTCAAATTCTCCGCCCACCAGTCCGGTTAATTTTTGTGTTTCAGGCGCATAGGTCCGCGTGAATATTTCCAGAGGAAATTTCTGGATGTCGAACTTGCTTTCGAAAGGTATGTTTCCGTCCAGCTTCGCAGTTGCGCGGACGCTGCTTTCGGCTCCATGCGCAAAACCGGTGGCGGCGAGTGTAAGTAACGAAGGCTCGAGTTTTACGGTTGCGGAAACGTTTCCATAAGATTCCTTTCCGTACGTTAAATCTCTTATTTTGATGATGCCGGTTAACTGCGGATTCTGGAGTGTGCCTTTCCCGCTACCCTCAGCGCTGCCGATTCCGGTCATTTCGAGTCCCTTTTGCTTCAGCACGTTTAGTTTCTCGATCGGAACATTTTCAGCAAGAAATTGAACGTTGTAGTCATCGGTCTCGTAAATCAGATCTCCGGAAGCGCGGACAAATCCTCCATCGATGTAAGCTGTGACTTCGCGAAGACCCAGCGAATCATCAAAGAACAGAACGGTTCCGGTAACCCGGTCGATTTTTTCGCCCCATGCCGCTCCTTCGACGGCTTCGAAATCCGCGCGCCCCTCCAGTTCTTCAAATGGACCCTTTAATTCAATCGTGGAGTTAACGCGGGCACTCACAGGCAATTCCATATCGAAAGCTTTTGCGATTGCTTCAGCGGGAAAATTCTTGACCGATCCTGTCAAGTCCAACGCATCTGGTGTACCTCGAGCCCTGTCTTCCAGATAGAATTTAGCCTTCGCTTCTCCCGTTGCTCCGTTCAAAGTCATTTCGGAATCGAATATTTCAATGAGTCCGTCATGAAAAAGAATATTCCCGCGTACGGTATCCATCGGAACGCCATGGTACAAAACATTTTGTGCAACCACTTCTCCTGTAATTCTCGGCTTAAACGGAGACCATACGGTCCCATCCAGTTTGCCTGCGAAGTCGGCCGACCCCAGAACACGCCAGAATTCCTGTTGGCTGGCAGACGCTCCTTTGAAATACGATTGCAAGTAATGAAACAACAAATCCATTTCCGGAATTTTCTGAGTGCTCGTACGAAGATTGAGATCGGCCTGCCCGGAAAAGTCGATCGTCCCATCAACTTCTACGTTTGTATAAGGTGATTGAAATTGAGTTTTCAAATCGCGAATTTTGCGGCCGCTGATCCGGAATTCGGTTTCCGCCGTAAAAGGCAGATAAAAAGGTTTTCGGTACAGCGTATTGTCAAACTGGGTGGCCTCCGCCTGTGTTACCAGATCGTAAGGGATTCCGTGCTTCGGTTCCATTTGAAAGTTAAAGTCTCCGGTCATGTTTTTAGCGCCACTGGATTCTTCCCACCGGATTGCTGTTCTCCCGGAAACAAGAACCGGCATGACCATGTCCTTCATTCGAACATACTGGCCCAGCGCGATTCCATCCCAATTCTTGATGTTGCCCTCGGCTCGATAAACGGAGTTCCCTTTCAGTGGCCCGATCGAAAACGTTCCGAGGTACTGACCTTTGAACATATCTGCGCGAATGTTGTGAACTTTTAGCTGACTGTCGGTCATATCCAGGTCAAATCTTGCCGCCTGAATGGGGAGCGTATAGAAGGTGAAATTTTGAAAATTACCATCTCCCAGCATTCTAAAATTCCCGAAAGTTCCCTTATAAGTCGCCTTAAATCTTCCCGTACCCGCCATTTGAGGACCGAAACGAAACATCTCTCGGGCTTGTTCAAGATTAATGATCGAGCGGAATCTCATATCGAATACAGGATCCTTCAAATTGCTCATTTCTCCCGCCATAAAAAATTTTGTGCGGGGATTAAGAAAATGAAGTTTCTGAAATAAAATTCTGCCGGCAACGAGTCTGTATACCGCGTCCATATCAAACTGAAATGTTTCAAAATTTGTGATCTTCAGTAACCCGTCTTTGAAAGTTGTAGTCACGAGATGATTTCTCACCACGGGATCATATTCAACAAAAGCTTCTAAATCCCGGGTTTGAAAGGAAATGGGAACCCGACGTTGTTCAAAGACGACGGTCATGTCATCGATATCGACCTTCGATACCTCGACTCGCGTTTTGCCTTTCTTTCTTGGCTTCGTATCTGTCTTTGGCCAATTTGTCCCGCCGCCGCGGTTTTTTTCGTACATGAAAATGGACAGCATCGGCTTCACCAGCCGGACCTCCGACACCTTGATTTGTCCCGAAAGAAGCTGCCGCCAGGAGACCCGCGCATAGATCTCCTCAGCCGTAAAGAAAGGGATATCAGGAGTTCGCGGATCATTCTCCATCCAGAAGTTCCGTAGTTTGACGTCGAGCCGGAAAGGATTGAAGGCAACCGATTCAACGCGAATCTGGCGTTTGACCATTTTTGCAACTCTTGTTTGAATCTGCGTCCGGATGTACGAATCGAAGAAGTTGCTGTTTAAAAAAATGACGACAGCAAGGGCTAGAAAGAAAGCAAATAGAAGAATGACTTTCAGAGTTTTTGCTGAGAAGTGAAGAAGCCGTTTCATCGCGCTGACTAAGTTTATGGGCGATTAGAAGTTCGTGCAACTCTTTTAGCTCGTGTAAGAAAGGGGATGTGGAGATATTCATCATGCTCGTGCTCGTGCTCGGATGCGTGACGTTCAAGCAAGAGCACGAGCAGGATCAGGAGCATGAGCTTTGTTTGACATACGTGGTTCAATTGTGTATATTTCCTTGCTTCAATTCTGTTGGAGGTTGGTAGACGTGTACGCGATTATTGAGAATGGTGGCAAGCAGTACAAGGTGACTCCCGGCGAGATTGTCAAATTAGAAATCTATCAAAGCAAAGAAGGAACGCGCATTGATCCGGGTCAGATTCTTTTCTTGTTTAATGATTCAGAATACTTTGCCGGGAAAAAAGTCCCCTCTTCAGCTCGAGTGGAAGCCACGATTATGGAGAAGGGAAAGAACAAAAAGGTTCTTGTGTTCAAGAAGAAACGCCGCAAACAATACAAGCGTACGCGCGGATTTCGCCAGCAGTTTATGCGTGTGAAGATTGATTCGATTACCTGGTAAGGGCGGAGGTTAAGTATGGCGCACAAAAAAGGGCAGGGCAGTTCAAGAAACGGCCGTGATAGCAATCCAAAGTTTTTAAGCGTGAAACGATTCGCGGGACAGTTTGTACGTGGTGGATCCATTATCGTCCGTCAAAGAGGAACCCGCTTCAAACCAGGTGATTTCGTAGGTGTGGGACGCGATCATACGCTGTTTGCGCTTTGTGATGGCGTCGTTCAGTTCGAAGATAAAGGTGGAAAGGGTCGTTTTATCAGCGTGCGTCCTTTAGAACAATAAGCGTTTTCATTGTGGGTCTCTGGCTCGCATCTTCTCGTAATTCCTTCCTATATTTCCATCCATATGTTTATTGATAAGGCCCGCATCAACGTTCAAGCGGGGAACGGTGGCCGTGGGGCTGTCAGTTTCCGCCGCGAGAAATTCGTGCCTCGGGGTGGTCCTGATGGTGGTGATGGAGGGAAGGGGGGCGATGTCTACCTCAAAGCCACGTCAGCGAAGAATACATTCATCGATTTTAGATATCTGCGACACTTTCGCGCCGCCAAAGGACATCATGGTCAGGGTGGCAATCGGACCGGCAAATCGGGAAATGACCTCTGGATTCCAGTGCCCGTTGGGACAGTCATCCAGGATGCCCAAACAGGCATAGTGATTGCTGATCTGGATGAGGATGAAGGAACGCTTCTGATTGCCCGGGGAGGACGCGGTGGGAAGGGGAACGCGCATTTTGTCACTCCTACTGCGCAGGCTCCTGAATTTGCCCAGGAAGGCGAAGACGGAGAAGAGAAAATGCTCGACCTTGAGCTCAAGCTGATTGCCGATGTCGGATTGCTCGGTTTTCCCAACGCGGGCAAATCAACTTTGCTTTCCAAAATATCGGCCGCTAAACCCAAAATTGCATCTTACCCTTTCACAACTTTGCAGCCGGCACTGGGTGTCGTCAATATGCCCGATGATACTACATTTGTAGTAGCGGATATACCTGGACTGATCGAAGGGGCTTCTCAAGGCCAGGGTCTTGGATTGCAGTTTCTGAGACATATCGAACGCACCCGCATCCATCTTCACCTGATCGACGTTTCGAGTAACGAAGAGACTCCGGTTAAAAGATATCAGATTCTGCGCAAAGAGCTTGCGGAGTACGGACGGGGCCTTTCGAAAATGCCACAGATCGTGGTCGCCACAAAAATCGATGAAGCGGATCCGAAAGCACTCCAGGAGTTACGGAAATTTGTTGCCCGAAGAGACGTGGAATTCATGGAAATTTCAGCTGTCACCGGGGAGGGACTCCCTGAACTGTTAGAGGTTTTGCAACATGAGCTTGCTGAAGTGAAGAAGGGGAAGTAGAAGAGCTGGCGGGACGCCCGCGGTCCATAATGAGAGGCCCGGCGTTCCCTACGCCTGCGGTCCATACCTATATAATGGAATCATCATGACCAGATCGGACGAGCAATCTCGGGTGGGTGAAACGCAAGAACAGCTGAACAGACTTGAGAAGCTGCTGGAACTAACGGGAAGAATTCATAGCACATTGCAATTGGACAGAGCGCTCGAGATTGTGCTGGATGCGGCAATCGAACTGGCAAAAATGCAACGTGGTTTTGTGATGCTTTACAACATCGACGGGGAATTGGAATTCAGAACCGGCCGCGATGAAGAAGGAAATACTCTCACGCCGGATAAATTTCAAGTCAGTCACACCGTCATCCAGAAAGCAGTGGATCAGCAAGATCTCTTTTATTTTGTCAGCCCGTCCCAGGTTTCCAGTAAAAGCGTGGTGAATCTTCAAATCGGAAGCGGCTTTTGCGTTCCTCTATTCTCCTA
>JBKKAT010000150.1:0-6195 GCA_046714535.1 Acidobacteriota bacterium
AGCATCCGCGTTGTGACGGTCAACACCACCTCCCCTTCTCCCTTCGCCTCTTCGTTAATGTTCAGTTATGTCGGGAACTTTATTTACGAAGGGGACGCTCCGCTGGCGGAACGCAGAGCGCAGGCGCTCGCCATCGATCCCGTTCAATTGCGTGAGCTGCTGGGTGAATCCGAACTCCGTGAACTACTCGATCCCGAAGTCATCGAAAGGATCGAGCTGCAGCTGCAACACCTGGATGCCCCTTATCAGATCAGAAGCAAAGATGGGCTACATGATCTTCTGATCCGCATCGGTGACTTAACAACACGCGAAATCAAAGCACGCTCTTCTGATTCTACTAATAACATAGAAACATGGTTGGAGGAACTTTCGCGCGAGAGCCGGATTGTGAGTGTAAGGATTGCGGGAGAATCGCGATGGATTGCGGTGGAGGACGCAGCCCGCTACCGGGACGCGATAGGGGTCATGATCCCTCCTGAAGTTCCCGCTGTGTTTCTGACAAGCGTTGCGGGTCCGCTCAGTGATCTCATTTCGCGCTACGCAAGGACTCATGCACCCTTTAGCGCCGAGGAGATGTCAGGAAGATTCGGCATGGATGCTTCCAGGACACTGGAAGCGATCAAAGGTCTTACGGAGGACGGACGAATCCTGGAAGGGAATTTCACTCGCGCCGTTCAGCAACGGGAATGGTGTGATACCACAGTGTTTCGACGCATTCGGCAAAAATCTCTCGCGAAGCTTCGCCGCGAAGTCGAACCGGTGGAACCACCTGTTTATGGACGTTTTTTACCGAAGTGGCATGGCCTGGACCTGGCGCGCGCAGGCATTGATGCATGGCTAGAGGTGATCGAACAACTGCAAGGTTATCCGATTCCCGCTTCGATTCTGGAGACGCAGATTTTTCCATCACGATTCCCGGAATATGAGCCGGCCGAACTGGACAAGCTGATGACGTCCGGACTTGTTCTCTGGTCCGGAGTGGAAGCGCTCGGAAAAAACGATGGACGAATCGCTTTGTATCTTGCTGAAAATGCAGCTCAATTGTTGAGACCTCCTGAAACAAAAATTAAATTGGGCGAATTGCATTTGAAGATCAAAGAATTCCTTTCCTCTGCGGGAGCTTCCTTCTTCCCTCAAATTCATGCGGCGGCCGGTGGATTCAAACAAGAAGTTCTTGCCGCGCTGTGGGATCTGGTGTGGGCAGGCGAAGTCACAAATGATACTTTGCTGCCGCTTCGCGCGTTGTTGCGTTCGAAAAGAAGATCCCGTCGCACGCACAAACTCGGAATTCCATCTCGCTCCGGAATACCATTGGAAGGAACGGGCAGATGGTCATTGCTTTCAAAACTCCTCGGCTCGGCCACAACAACGCAGCGCATGAGCGCAACCGCCCAACAGCTCTTGGACAGACTGGGGGTGGTCACGCGTGAATCCATTTCAGCTGAAAAGATGGCCGGAGGATTCTCAGCAGTCTATCCGGTATTCAAAGCAATGGAAGAAGCCGGCAAAATCAGGCGTGGCTATTTCATTGCTGGCCGCGGCGCAGCACAATTTGCTTTGCCGGGAGCTCTGGACCGCTTGCGTTCGCTGCGTGATATACCGGAAGAACCAGTGGTTGTGATTCTTGCAGCAGCCACGGATCCTGCGAATCCTTATGGAGCAACACTTCCCTGGCCTCAACGCACTGACAATTTCGTTCCAGGCCGGACTGCCGGCGCGCGCGTGATTCTGGTCAATGGTGAGCTCACAGCATATCTGGGAAGAGGGCAACGTTCCCTATACACATTCTTGAAAGAAACGGATCCGGAACAACAGATCGTGATCGATGGCATCGTGAGCGCGCTGGCTGATCTGGTTCAATCAGGAAAAAGACGCGCATTGTACCTAACGGAGATCGATGGAAAATCGCCTGGCGACTCTCCCCTCGCTGCAGCTTTGCAACGCGAAGGTTTTACTGCGTACGCCGGCGGTTGGCAAAAGAAAATCATAAAGTAGCTTAACCGCAGAGGCGCAAAGGCGCGGAGAAATGAAGAGTTCAGTTTTCTCAGCGACTCGGCGTCTCTGCGGTGAGGCTTATCACAATCCTGCAGCTTGCTTTGCTTCCTGGAAAATGCGCACAAACATTGGGCGGGTCAGAAGTCCGGTAAAAGTGTTCCGTTGACTCGGATGGTAAGAGCAAAGCAGGACGGAATGATCCGGCAGATGAACTTTCAGGCCATGCGCAAATGCCGGAAAACGGAATTTCTTATAGATCTCATCCCTTCTAAGAAGTTTCTTCAGTGAATTGTAAGCGATGGAACCAAGAGCAATCCTTACGTTGACTTGTTTTAGCAGTGCCTGTTCCCGAACCAGGTAAGAGTGACAAAACTCAAATTCTTGCAGGGTCGGTTTATTGTCCGGTGGTGCACAACGGACCGCAGCTACTATGTATGTATGAAAGATTTGGAGTCCGTCATTCTTAGAAATCGAATGTGGCTGATTCGCAAGACCCACTTCGAATAAAGCGGAGTAGAGCCAATCACCGCTGCGATCCCCTGTAAAAATGCGGCCAGTACGATTTCCTCCGTTGGCCGCGGGAGCAAGACCTACAATATAGATACGCGCGTTTGGATCGCCGAACCCCGGTAATGGTCTGGCCCAGTATTTTTCGTCATGATGGCGCAACGGAGGATTGGCCGCAATATATTCTCTGTGCGCAACCAGACGTGGACATTTCCGGCAACCCGCAATTTCCGCATTCAACTGCTTGAGCGAATCCATAATTAATATTAACCACAGATGAACATAGATAAACACAGAGGGGAATCAAAATAATTTTGAATCTGTGTTCATCTGTGTTTATCTGTGGTTTCACAAAAGGAGAAACTCAATGAATAAAGATTAATTGGAAGAGTACAGAAAATACCGTGAGAAAATGAACGAAAAAATTTTAGGAGCCGATCATCTTGGTATCAAAAGATTCTTCAATCTGGATACGCAAGCATATGTCGATGGCGCTCTCGATTCGAAAACAAAAGAGATGCTCGGCCTCGTTGCCAGCATGGTATTGCGTTGTGATGATTGCATCAGCTATCACATCGTTCGCTGTGCTGAAGAAAAAGTTTCGCGAGCCGAGATGACCGAAGTTTTTAATGTCGCGCTGGTGGTCGGTGGCTCCATCGTGATACCCCACATGAGACGGGCGTTCGAAACGATGGAACAGGTTGTAGCCGGGTAAAAAAGATGAGCTGGGCGATTGGAGTCGCGCCGGTCCATGGTGACGGCATCCTCGTTTCAGACGTGCGCGCAACTTTTGAAACAACAGAAGCGGACTGCCTTCAAAAGCTTTATTACGTCAAGCCGTCCATACTTTTCGGTTTTGCCGGTTCGGTAAAAATCGGATTTCGCCAGACCACCGCGATGAAAAAAGAATTGGGCAATGCGAAAATGGAACGAGGCTGGGACATCGATCAGATTTCCAGGAGCTGGCTGCCCGGTCTTTTTCGACGTTTTTACGAAAATTCCGAAGATGAAGAAAGAGACCTTGGATCGCAAATGATTCTTGTTGCCGCTCATCCCAAAAAATCACATGGCGGTTCCGCATCACCATGGATGGATGCGATAAAGTTTTGTTCTCCTGATTTCGAGCCGCAAACAGGTTTTGTAAATCAACCTGTTTCTGTCGGAAATGCTAAAAGGCTCCCTCACTACCTGGAAGCGGTAAAAGAAGCATGCAAACAGCAATTCATGATAGAAATGCTGATCGAAGAACAAACGGCTCAGGCGGCTGCCATTGCAGACACACTTCTCAAGTACATTTCAGACCAGCCTTTTCAAGTGGGTCTGATCACGCTTGGCGAATCTGCAATCGCGAATTCCAATGATTCGCTGCAATCAAGGCTCGTGGATTCGTACGCAGGTTTTCTAAAATTCTGTTCGGAAAATCAGCTGGAACCTTCGCGCGCCGTGGCTTGAGCATATCCGCCACAAGACAGAACGGGTAGCGGTGGATATTTGCGAAAAGATGGATCTGTCCTGGATAAAAGACACATCACAAACCTGCTTCCCCGTTCGCTTGTAACGATTTTCAGATATTTGCAACTGGCACAGAGCCCGGATTTCTCCTGCAGCAAACTAGCCACCAGTCACTGCTATTTTCCTAGTGCCTTCACGCGGCGGTCCATTTCTTCGGGACTTACGTCTTCAATGTGGGACGCGATCCCCCAGATATTTCCACCGGCATCTTTTACGCTGGCGCTGCGGTCACCGTAAAATTGGTCTGCCGGTTCTTTAACGGAGATGCCACCTGCCTTCAATGCGCGCTTGTAAGTTTCATCAACGTCACTGACATACACATACAGAGAACAGGGCATGGGGGGATACTCCGCTCCTCCATCGCTGATCATCAGATTGGAGTCACCGATTTTGAACTCTGCGTGTCCGATCGTCCCGTTCGGGCCTGGCATCCTCATGATTTCTGTAGCATCGAAAGTTTCCTTCACAAAATCGAGGATCTTGGCAGCTCCCTGTGCAATTAAATAAGGTGTAACGGTACCGTAACCTTCGGGAATGGGCTTAACAGCCATGTTTGTTTCCTCCTTTTAGTCAGATTTTAAACTTTCCAAATATATACACGAAAGCTAAAAGATAACAAACGGAGTGGTACAAGAGGGATTTTTACATGGGTGAACGGCACAAGTTAAGTTCCACGGTATACTTCTGCCGTTTTTCGCTATCCGAGAATCTACTCTCCGGAAGGGTTGGAATCGGCAGCCGCTGTATTCGGCTCGGGATCTTTGGCAGTAGAATTTTTTGAGTTCTTATTCAGTCGTTTGAGCCGCTTCTGTTCCTGTTGTTTTCTCTTGGCCTCTTCCCGTCTCTTTTTATCGCTTGCGTAATATTGTCTCATTGATCTCCTTGCTGCAACAATAATAGTCTTTTACAGAAAAAAAAGAAAAGACTTGCGATGGCAGGTCTGCGCAAATGTTCACTCCGGGCCGCGTCGGATTTATAACGACACGCCCCCCCGGCGAGAATGTGACAAAAAAACGGGCGGCTTACTGATAGTGACAAGTTCCAGAATTTTGTAATCTTAGGTCGCAATACAAGGAGAACTGATGGAAACTAAAAAACGGAAACGGTCCAAGGTAACCAGCAGCAATCGAGAACCTCTGCAATCTTATCTGAATGAAATCTCCGCCATTCCTCTGTTGACCATAGAAGAGGAAAAGAAACTTGGCTACCGAGCCCAGGCCGGCGAGGAAGAGGCAATTCAAACTCTTGTTGCTTCCAACCTGCGCTTTGTGGTGAAAGTCGCGAAAAAGTATCGCCTTTATGGAGTTCCTTTTCTTGATTTAATTAATGAAGGAAATCTTGGCTTGATGCAGGCCGCCAAACGGTTCGATCCAACCCGGAATATTCGTTTTATTTCTTATGCAGTGTGGTGGATCCGGCAATCCATTCTCGATCTTTTGTCCAGGATGGGCCATCCTTTTCGTTTGCCGGTAAAAGTGCACAATTCACTGTACAAAATCGGCATCACAACCTCCCTTTTAACGAGCAATACGCATGAAAAACCTACGCTCCAGGATGTTGCCGATGGGTCCGGAATCAGCATTGAAGACGTAACCGATATTTTGAAGATTAGCGGCGAGCCGGTATCTTTGGATCAGCGCTTCAAAGACAGCGAGCAAACGATTCAAAATATTTTACCCGAGGTCAATGGCGCGAAGGCTTACGAGGGTTTGATGCAAGATGCATTGCAGCACGATTTAAAAGAGATGCTGGGCGATCTTCGCGAAAAGGAGCGGCAGGTCCTTACTTTGCGTTTTGGTCTGAATCAAGAAAAAAGTTATACGTTGAAACATATTGGTGAAATGATCGGTGTTTCCCGCGAACGGGTACGCCAAATCCAGGAAAAGGCTCTCGCGAAACTACGGAACAATTCCAAGGCCAGATCCCTGTTCCATGATTCCCTGGCGGGAGCGGCCTGAAGGGAAACCAGGTTTGTTGTATTTCCGGCGCTGATCTAATTTCCGGCAAGCTATCAGAGAAGTCCGAATATTGAACAGTCGATCTCAGAACCGCAAAAGTGCAGTCCGTCGGCGCTAAACTTCTACTGTTATCGCAGTAGATTACATTGCTCAGGGAAACCGTGTGGCAGTCCGCGGGGGCTGCTCTTTCAAAAGTCGAGCAACTGGCAAACTCTTAGAAACA
>JBKKAT010000151.1:0-3516 GCA_046714535.1 Acidobacteriota bacterium
TTTGAGCATTACAACGAGGAGCATCCGCACAGCGCCTTGAACTATCGCTCACCGAGGGAGTTCAGGCGCTTGGCAGCGGCATCAAATTAACAGGGAATTGGTGTCCGGTTTTGTAGGGGCAAGTCCACTGGCCACCAGCGCCTCCCAAGGCTATGATCCCAAAACCCCCTTCAGTCGGAATGAGGCGACTGAAGGGTTCACATTGAAACGTAAAGATCTAAACGTGATAAAGAATATTAAATAGTCAGAAATAAAGGTCTTAACGAATCAAGGAAGAATATAATTGAGCAGCCTAGAAGATTCGTCGCTTTATATTTCAGTAGATGAGCTAGACTACCAATCATGCATCGACGTAATTGAGCATACCGAAACAATAGATGAAGCAAAAGCGAACATTCGAATTCACCATCTAAAGTTTGATGGAAACGGTAGGCCAATGTCCAAGGCCCTAGCCGAGCTACTTTACCAATACATAATTGACTATTGCATAGCCTCGAAAAACAGGCCAGAGACCCTAACAAATAGACAATCCGCACAACTAACAAAAGAGGCACGAAAGTTATTTAGACATCCAGAAATATCAGAGGATGATCCTGACAAAACTGGAGAGGCTGGTGAAACACTTCTTTTCTTCCTAACAGAAGCAATTCTTAGAGCACCTCAAATCGTTGCAAAGATGGAATTGAAGACGAATAGGCGCTTAGAGTCAAACGGGTCTGATGGTATCCATATGCGTTGGTGCGAACAAGATCAATTAGTAGACTTTTACTTTGGCGAGTCAAAACTATACAGTTCGATTGATGGAGCCATCACATCCGCACTGAAAAGCATCAACGAATTCCACGACAAAGAAATATATAAGCACGAATTTACAATGATAACAAAGCATTTCAAATATGCTGATGAAAACACAAAAAATGCAGTTATTGATCTAATTAATCTTGGCGAACCTGGCCCTGGGGCTCGCATCAACCATGCATGCCTAATCGGCTACAACTGGAAAGAATATCAAAACATCCATAAAATCAAACAAAGCGATCTTTCTAGTCAATTCCGCCAAATGCTACTTACCGAAAGCAAGAACATATCTAAAGCACTAAACTCAAGGTTTAGCGATTTTGAAAAAAAACATCTTAACTTTGAAGTTTTTTTCCTCCCGTTTCCATCTGTCCAGCAGTTTCGTGATGAATTCAATGCAGCCCTGGACTAAACCATGAATATCGCCGAAGAATTTCAACCCCAGATAACAAAACTTTACAAGCTAAACATTGAGTCTCTACTCCCAACCCCAATAAGCACTGCCTCAATTACAGAAGGTGAAATTAAAAAACTTATTGGAGTATCCTCAGCGCTTTCCCTATCCGAAGAGCCCAGCGATCTAATTCTGTCTTACGAAATAATGAGTAGACTTATAGAGTCTACCGAAGAGTCCGCCATAGATATAACTTCTGCAGCAGACATTATACTTTCTAGGCTAGGGAATTTTCCAGGACGCACACTATTGCGCAGTCGTTACACGCAAGATGAACGACCCAGCATTCCTATTTCTCTTGCATTGGAAAGAGTTGCACGTGAAGCCGAAAACTCCACCAATGAGGGAATTCTTTTAACGGATTTTCAATATAAGCTTTTAGAAGCCTTACAAAAGCAATCATCCTTAAGTGTCTCCGCGCCCACTTCAGCGGGAAAATCTTTTATCCTGAACATAGACCTAGTCCGCCGCTTAAAGTCTTGTACAGAAAAGGTTGTTGTATACATAGTACCTACACGCGCTCTAATAAGTGAAGTTTCGAACCGAATCCGGCAAACACTTCAGCGTGAAAACATAAATGACACGACGGTTCGAACCGCGCCATTTCCACTGGAAACAGAATCGAAATTCAAAAGCATTGTATACATCCTCACACCTGAAAGACTTTTAACCCTTCTAAAGCCAAAAAATAACACGCAACAAATTTCCACACTCATCGTGGATGAAGCGCATGAAATTCAAAAAGGGAATCGAGGGATAGTACTACACAATGCAGTTGAAATCGCGCTGTCGAAGCATCCAAAAACGTCGCTTATGTTTGCTAGCCCTCTCATAAAGAACCCCGGATACTTACTAAATTTATTTAAACGCAGTGATAATGGGCAGTTCTTCACCGAAACGGTTTCACCCGTATCACAGAATATTTTATTAATTTCTGAAGTTAACAAAAAACCTAACATGGTTAACGTTTCGCTGCTCACGAATAAATTTGACATCGCAATCGGGGAGCGCCATGTAAACTTCCGCTTCAGAGACAGCATCTTCAAGCAAAGAGCAAACCTAGCCTATGCGATAACAAAGAATGATGATTCTACAATAATATTTGCAAACGACCCTAGTGACGCCGAAAAAATAGCAAGCGAACTTTCCTCACTCAATAAAAATTTCGAACCAAGCAACAATATTAAAGAATTTGTTAGTTTTATTAAAAGCGAGATCCACGAAGAGCACGGATTGGTAAAAAGTCTGCAAAGCGGCGTAGCTTTCCATTATGGAGACATCCCTTCCATTGTAAGGGCTGGTATCGAAGATTTATTTCGATCTGGAGAAATCAAATACATTTGTTGTACCAGCACCCTATTGCAGGGTGTCAATCTTCCCGCAAAGCACATTGTGATTGACAACCCCTACAGCGGCAAAAATCCAATGCTGCGATCAGACTTCTTAAATCTAGCAGGAAGAGCCGGAAGACTTCTCCAAGAGTTTCATGGCAACATATGGTGTATAAGACCAGGAAGTTGGGTGGACGAATCCTACAAGGGCGACACTCTACAAGAAATAAAATCATCCATGGATAAAATTATGGGTGACGGAGGAAAAATTATTCAGGAGCTTATAAACGAGTCTCTAACTGATGAAAAAGATAAGGAGATAGCCGAAGCTGGATTTAGTAAGCTTTTCCATGAAAGCATGACATCAAGTGATACGGAACTAACAGCGAAGTACAGTACCTCTGACACCGCCGACATTTTCAACGATAACTTAACCCATATAAGATCGCTTGAGATCACGCTTCCTTATGATATTCTTGAGGCCCATAGGTCATTGAGGCCAGATCACCTCCAACATATTTACAACCATATGATCGGAGTGCTTAGCATTGACCATCTTTCGCTTTTGCATCCGTTCGAGGTTGGCGGAAAAGAAAGAATGTCAAATGCTGTGGATCTCGTTTGTGAGTATTTTTCTTGGGATGCACCAGTAAACTCCATAAAATATAGAAATCTTATATGTAATCTCGCACACGATTGGGTTACTGGTAAATCCATCGGATCCATACTCAAAGACCGCGTAAATTACGTCCGCAGAGACGACGATAACAAATTAAGCGCCTCCTCAATAATTCGACAAGTGTTGAAAGTTATCGAAAGCGCAATAAGGTTTAGACTCGTTAAATACTTTAGCGCATACGAAGATCTTCTAGAGCTAGCTTTACTGGAAAGAGGATTCTCCAAAGAAGACGCTCAACAGGCTCCCTATCACAC
>JBKKAT010000152.1:0-9758 GCA_046714535.1 Acidobacteriota bacterium
CCTCCAGCCCGATGACAGCCTCATACATATAAGTGACCAGTGACCAGTTACTAGTGGCCAGTGGCCACTGATTCATCATAACATTTTAACAAAGTGGCGCGGACGTCTCGTCCGCGATTAGAATCACTGAATGGCAATTTATCTTGGGCTAGGAAGTAATCTCGGAGATCGCATTGAAAATTTGCAAAAAGCGCTGGAAAGCTTTTCAGTTCTGGCGCAGTCTTCTTTCTTTGAAACGGAGCCCGTTGATTTTCTGGAACAACCCTGGTTCCTGAATGCAGCCGTAAACATCCATACAAATCTTCCTCCGCATGATCTGCTCGCATTTTGTCAGGATGTTGAAAGAAAACTGGGTCGCGTCAGAAAAGTCCCCAAGGGTCCCCGCTTGATCGACATTGATATTCTGTTTTATGAAGACCAGATTTTAACAACTCCTTCCCTGGTTTTGCCGCATCCGCAAATCCCTAACCGCCGTTTTGTACTGGAACCGATGAATGAAATTGCTGCGAACTTTGTGCATCCGGTGCTTCAGAAAACGATTTCGGAGTTGCTACTCGATTGCAAGGATGAATCCGCGGTTCGGAAATTGTAACGGCGGTGGTAAACTAGGCACTTTATGTTTAAGAAATTCGATTTACGGGCACGAATTGTAGAGAATATTTGCCTCGGCGGAAAGTACTACAGAATTAGAGTCGAGGCTCCGGAAATCGCAAAGATAGCGCGTCCTGGCCAGTTTTGCATGATCCGTCCGGAGTACAGCGGGGAGTCTCTTCTGCGGCGCCCTTTTTCTATCGCTGCCGTTCGTGATGGTGAGCTGCTGGAATTTGCCTATACAGCGATCGGCGTCGGTACCCGGTTGATCTCGCAATCCACACCGGGTCATCATTTGCTTTGTCTCGGCCCGCTCGGGAATTCTTTTCCGGTGGTCGAAGGAAGCCGCGCACTGGTTGTGGGCGGAGGAATCGGCGTAGCCCCCTTTCCGTTTTTCAATCGCGTATTGAACCAGCATCGCATTTTTCCCAACACTTACTATGGAGCCAGAAGCGCTGAGGAACTGATCTACATTGAAGAGCTGAATCAGCTGAGCCACAGTCTGAAAATTGCAACGGACAACGGGTCTGCCGGGCATCATGGTTTTGTAACACAACTTCTTGAAAAAGACCTGGATGAATCGCCCAGCGACAGTGTGATTTACGCCTGCGGGCCTCATCCGATGATGCGTGTGGTCAAAAGCATCGCTGAGCGATACGGCGTCCCCGCCTATCTTTCGATGGAAGAGACCATGGGGTGCGGAATCGGAATCTGCATCGGATGTCCGATCGCCGGGGTTACTCCCGATGGTCAGGCCACATACTACTTATGCTGCAAAGACGGACCGATTTTTCCGTCAACGGTGGTGATGGTATGAATCCCGATCTTTCCGTTCGCCTTGGGAATTTAACGCTGAAAAATCCGATCATGACCGCGAGCGGATGTTTTGGATATGGTTTGGAACTGATCGATCTGCTGGACTTGAATCAACTGGGCGGAATTGTTTCAAAAAGTCTGACGCTGGAAAAGAGGATGGGCACTCCACCACACAGAATCTTTGAAACTGCGTCCGGCATGTTGAATGCGATTGGTATTGAGAACATCGGAGTCGAAGCTTATTTGACCGAAAAGCTACCGCATCTTGCGCGGTATGACATTGCGATTGTGGCCAATGTGATGGGGAACACGCTGGAAGAATATGCGGCAACGGCAGCGCGTTTTCGCGGAATCAGGCGCGTCAATGCAATCGAAGTAAACATTTCTTCCCCTAACACGAAGAAAGGTGGAATGCATTTTGGAGTCGATCCTGAGATGACCTACCAGGTGATTCGCGCCGTGAAAGATGCAACGGACCGGCCCATCATTGCTAAACTCAGTCCAAACGTAACCGACATCGTGCAAATTGCTAAAAGAGCCGTAGATGCGGGAGCAGACATGCTTTCGTTGATCAATACCCTCTGGTCGCTCGCGATCGATCACTGGAGTGGAAAGCCGATTCTGGGGAATGTAACCGGTGGATTATCAGGACCTGCGATCAAGCCGGTGGCTTTGCGGATGGTGCATCAAGTTTCCCGCGCGTTGCCTGTTCCAGTAATTGGGATGGGGGGAATTTCGAATCTTTATGATGTGATTGAATTCATGATGGCCGGAGCTTCTGCGGTTCAGATCGGTACTGCAAATTTTTACGATCCGACTGTTTCGGTTCGACTCGTGCGTGAACTTCGCGATTATTGTTCTATGAGGAAGATCGATAGGATCAGCACCTTGATCGGAGCTTTGCAAGCATCGTGAAAAATCAAGACCGGATCATTGTTGCGCTGGATCTGGATGATGCAGAGAGCGCCTTACATCTCGCGAAATCAGTCGCTCCCGTGTTTCCATTTTTCAAGATCGGAATGAAATTATTTACCAGAGAAGGCCCGGATTTTGTCAGAGAAGTGATGAAAAATGGTCAGGTCTTTTTGGATTTGAAGTTCTATGATATTCCGACGGTTGTCGCGGAGGCTGTCTCGAATGCCGCCCGGCTGGGTGTTTCTTTATTGACCGTACACGCTTCTGGCGGTTCAGCGATGTTGAAACAATGCATGTACAAGTTGAAGTCTGCGAATGCCTCCTGCCGTTTGCTTGCCGTTACCGTACTGACCAGCTTTGACTCGCTTCAGGAGTTCGGAATCGGAGATTCAATCGCTGAACAGGTCCAACGGTTAGCCGATCTCGCTCATTCTTCCGGAGTAGATGGCATCGTATGCTCTCCGCAGGAACTTGTTTCTTTGCGAGCGCACTATTCCTCTCCGTTTCTTCTGGTGACTCCCGGTATTCGCGGCGCATCAGATTCTGCGGGCGATCAAAAGCGGACCGCCTCTGCTTCTGAAGCGCTAAAATCAGGCGCGGATTATCTCGTGATTGGACGTCCGATTATTGCAGCTGCCGATCCTGTGAAGGCTGCGGAAAAGATTGCGGAAAATATTGCATAATATTCTTTGCGACTTGGCGTCATTGCGTTAAGGATATGAGATGCGCGTTATTCCTTCCTCTTTTCGGTGTAGCCACAGTCATACTGGGGTTGTTTTCCAGCATTGCTGCGTTATTCGACCGGAGCGGGCGAACCTCGCATCACTTTGCGCGATACTGGTCCCGATTCATTTTCTGGGGTGTAGGCATTCGCGTTCATGTGAGCGGCATAGAAAATATTCCTACAGAGCATGCGGTAATTTTTGCCGGCAATCACCAGAGCACGATCGATATTCCCGCTATGTTCGGCTATTTGCCGGCTCAATTCCGTATCATGGCCAAGCAGATACTGTTCACCATTCCCTTTCTGGGATGGCATCTATATCTTGCCGGCAATATTCCGATTGATCGCAAGAATACAAAGAAGGCACAGCGCGGTCTACTCAGGGCAGCTGCGGGCATTCGTAGAAATGTTTCGTTGTTTGTTTTTGTCGAAGGCACGCGGACACGGGATGGACGTTTACGCAAATTCAAGCGGGGAAGTTTTACCCTTGCAAAAAAGTTGAACATTCCGATCGTTCCGGTGGCTATTATGGGCACCTATGAGCTGATGCCGGCCGGAAGCATTCTGGCAAAACCTGGCGACATCTATCTCAAGATCATGCCGATGATTGATGTTTCACCCGAAGCAAAGAGCGAAGATCTGGCTGCAGCGGTCCGAAAGCATTTACTGGCTGCAGGCTTGCCCGACACTGAAGTGAAGCCCTCATGAGCGACGTTTGGTGCGCCGCTTATTGCTTTCTGATTATTCCAACAATCTAACGATCTCGTTATTTCTACTAGTACATCCAAAAACGCTACAACCGTCGTTTGCCTCCCAGCAGGTCTGATGATGGATTGCAGAGCATGTATCACACATAACTACTTCATCTGTGATGTGCAATACGCTTTTACAGTATGGACATTTTTGCCGTTTCCGTACTTTTGTTTGAATGAATTGTCTGGTCCTCGTTAAAAGCGTTTCGAGAGGGATCAATGCCCTGAGGATAAGAAAGCATAGAAGTATACCGGCCGCTGTGCCTAAGAAAATCTTTAATATTAGACTAATCAAAGTTTGTTATTTGGCGTTTGGTGGCGTGCTATTTCGGCTAAGCCTGTAAATGTACGCTTCCACTGTTGTACCGTCCTCGACCTTCACCTTGGTCAGGACGCGCTCGTACCCTTCTCCCTCAAACTCATCGAGACGGGCCCAGTGCTCAGCCAAGCTGTCCGAGATGAAGAGAAATCCTTTCACTTCACCACCTTGCTCATCCAGTACAATTCCAGGGTAGCCCGCAGCTGCTCCCCACCCCTCTTGAAACAATGTGCCTTTGACGGTCGCAGGCTTCCACTCTCCGGGAACACCCTTCAGTAAATGCTCGTTGGGTCGACCGGGGGCGAGCGTTCCGTAAACGAATAGCCGGTGAATCATCGATCTCACAAACGCAGCGAACGTTCGAACTCACGGAACGCATCATTATACTTTCATCAGTTTGCCTTTACATCCGAAAATCCCACACTTCATGCTCTGTTGAGCGCACTCCGAATGGTACTTTGTTGAACATGCGGTGCAATGTGAAATTGCTTCATTGTCCTGAAATGAAGCCTTACAAAAAGGACACTTCAACTTATAAATGCGCTTTTGAAGCTTAGGAAGTGGAATTAACCAATCGAGCAGGGGCGTGAAATCATATGGTCTGCTTAGGCCTTGGGTTCTAAAGTGTACTGCGATAAGCACAATGGCCACGCCGAAAACCATGACCGTCGCAACAACCCCTTCATTTGTCATTTCACCATAAGCGATAAGCAAAACGTCGAACTCAAGTGCTGCCTAACAGTGGCCCGGCAAGTGTACGCGGTCGAGCCAACTTGCTGCTGCTACCATGAGTCCGAAGCCGAGCAATGGGCCCGCGCCGAAACCTATCAGAGGCGCTGGTGTCAGCCCCGCAACTGAACACGCGAATAGCAGCGCATAGTATACAGCTACCGCCGACAGCCAGGTCCGACCCCCGCACGAGTTCACATGCAGCCCTACTACCAGGGCGGCCGCGCTAGCGATGACTGCAGCGCCTGCAAACAGCGAATGGCCAAGCGCCAAAGCAAAGACCCCCTCAACGTGCGCAATGGGCTGCAATGGATCTGGCTGCGAGAAAGCCCAAGCTGTGGCGAGGGCAGCAAAGGCCAGGGCAACGAAAGACACTGGTGATCTGGATGCGGATCTGGCGACGACTACCGCTGAGGCACCCAGCAGAGCCAACGCCTGAGATGCATCTGGTTGAGCGGCCAGCAGTACGCTTGCGCCCACAATTGCAGTGAACGCGAAATGCTGTGACCGACCCTCCCGGGCAATCCAAGCTGAACACACAGCAATGAATGACGGCAACAGAGCGGACGCCATGTAGAGGTTTATAGGCCCAACCGATGCCCAGCGCTTGGGCCCTGATGTCTCCGCGAGCAAGGGAACAGCAATTCCGAGCAGCGTGAATACAATGATCGCGCCGGCTGGGAAAGGGGCGCTGGTACGGCGACTCAACTGTGCGCCCACCAACGCAAGCGCATACGCCAAGCAAATCGCGAGCACTTGAATGATCCAGGTGCTCCTGCCTACCGCCCCGAATGTGAGAACCGCCATGCTGGCACCAACAGCCGGTACAGCGATTAAAAATAGTTGTGTGTGCGACAGATGCATCCGTGCTGCCTGACGCTCGAAGATCAACCGCAAAGCCAAGCCGAGCAACGGCATGACACTTTCGGTGTACCCAAGCAATACCAAATCATATCCAATAACACTTATCCTTGCACGATCTTTCTAAGCTGGATTGCAAGTGACATGACGTTTTCAGGTGCAGCGTTGTCGGCTTGAAGGAGTTGTTCGCGGCTGGTGTTTAATTTATTCAATCTTTATTTTATCCCGATGTCGTGACTTACAGCTTGGACTTGAGCCATAGAACAATTCCAACAATTATGAGACCGTATCCTACGATGCGCTGATAGTCTATTCCAGGATAAGTAGCGGTCCTTCTCGTAAACGTACTTATTCATGCCGTCCTGTAAGTCAGAGAAAAGAGAGCCTCGATAAAGTGCGAAGAATCCCGACAAAACGAAAAATGCGGGAAGGATTAAATTTTCCATCGTGTATTATGGAACGCCGAACCATGATTGACAGGCATATTTGCCTTGATAAGATAATATTAGCATGGCTTTCAGGCAGTTTTGTTCGTTTCTAAGATTAAGGTAATTTTCCTCGCGAACAGGGTGATCATGCAGAGTCATTACAAGCAACCCAGGATTCTTGAGCAAATCCGCAGCGTTATGCGGCTGCATTCATTCGCGATTCATACGGAACGGAGTTATATCGACCGGGTCAAACGTAAAATTGAGGAGTTTCTCACTCATTGAGCAGTTGATGCAAACTGAAGTGAAGAACTCATGAGCATCTTCGAGAACTACTGGCGCGAAAAGCAGAAGCAGATTGAGAATCGTCTGCAGGAGCTGATTCCAGGCGAGGAAGTCGAACCGAAGAAACTGCATCAAAGTGTTCGGTATTCATTGTTCGCGGATGCCAAGCGGATCCGCCCTGTGTTTGCCATGGCGGTCGCTTCCATTTTCAAAGTGAACGAACAGGAGTTATTGGATTCGGCATGCACTCTGGAACTGGTTCATACTTGTTCGTTGATACTGGACGATCTACCCAGTATGGATGGAGCCACATTGCGAAGAGGCAAAGCGGCTAACCACCTGGTTTTCGGAGAAGATACCGCCATTCTTTCCGCTCTCTACCTTCTCAACCGCGCCTACGGAATTCTTGCGAGCTACAAGCAATCTTTATTTAGTCCGACTCTATCGGCACAATTTGTTTCCATACTTTCCCGTTCCATTAGCTCCGAAGGATTGATTGGAGGTCAACTTGTGGATCTGGCTTCCAAGAACATAAGCATCGATCTGGAAACACTGGAATTCATTCACAGTCACAAAACAGGAGCTTTATTTATTGCATGCGCTGAAATGGGAACTTCCTTTGCGAAAGCACGCGAAATGGAACGGCACGCCATACTCAATTTTGCAAAGAACCTTGGCCTCGCATTCCAGATCACAGATGACATCCTGGATGCGAGTTCCGATCCTTCTGTAATCGGAAAGGATACGGGTAAGGATACCGGCAAAACTACGTTCATCAGTTTTTGCGGATTAGAAGGCGCACGACAGCTTGCTAACGAATTGATCGACACGGCTGAGCAATCTCTTCGTCCTTTGAAATCCCGCGGTGAATTGCTACTCAGTTTTGCCGAATTCGTTCGCCACAGGTCCCGCTGACGCGGCTTTTATCGTCCCGCTATAATCAGAACGCCGGCAAGCACGGCAAGAACCGCCATAATCATTCCCACTCCCTGAAACCCCAATTTCAGGAAAGGCAAAATGCCAGTCAAAATCAGCCAGATCCCAAGCAAAAGCATTCCAATGTTTCTAAATGGTCGCATGGTTCACCTTCCTCTATCTACTAAAGATGGCCTAACCAGGCCAGATTGCCAGCAAAGCTCAAAGAATTTCAGACGAGCGTGCATTTAAAAACGGGGCAGGATGGTAAAGGCTTCCAGCGAACGAGCCCGGAGTTCAGCAGAAAGTTTCTTCCATACATCGGTCTCTTCTTCACCTTTATAGAAGTCAGATAGATGATATCCGGATGAAGCTACCGGTTCCATGTAAAACAAAATCATCTCGTGTTTCCGTGATTCGTCTCCCAGAGTCAGAAACCGCGAAGCCATCCATTCGTCGTCCGCAATAAATCCTTTTTGTTCCAGGAAACGCGCCGTGAGATCTGCTTCCTTTCCCGGCGCTTCTTTTCGCGCTTCGGCTACGCTGAACGCAAACGTATTGTGCCGAAAACTGTGCTGTCCCATCTTCATCGCATTCTCAAAATTGTACCGGTAAATTTCCGAGCTCCGGGGGAGGATGCTTTCGAACTGCGCTACGAACATTCGACGCACATTCTTCCCTTCGGTCTCTAAAAATACAAATCGCTCTCCCGCTGCCATATCTTCGATTTGAAAAGAGAATGAGCCGATGTAATGAAACGGTTGTTTCAATTGAATCCGAAGCGAAGGAAGCGCATCGGAAACGAGTTTCCGGTCGATTACACGACGCGCAGGTGGCGCATCTGCACAAATCGCAATGGCAGCCCATAGAAGCACAAAAGAGAGGAAGAGTGATTTGAACGTTTTCATACCACTCATTCGACTTGATGGTGCCTGGAAAAGTTGGTGGTTCGCTCAATTTTGCAGGATTCGTTCGCCGCCGGTCACGCTGACGCTGCCCGGCACGGTCACCTGTTTTAAGCGGATCTCGAAAGTGGATCCTTTGTCCGGATGACTGTATGCTTCAATGGTTCCACCGTGTGCTTCTACAATTGCCCGGACAAGGCTGAGGCCTAAACCGATTCCTTTTTTATTGCGGCTTTGGGTGCTTCGATACAGCCGGTCCCAGATGCGGGGAAGCTCATCTTCTGATATTCCGATTCCTGTGTCCTTAACCAGTAGGACGACTTCACCTTTATCTTCGTAGGCTTGCAACTGGATCTCTCCGCCCGGTTTGTTATATTTCACTGCGTTGTCCAGAAGATTTGCAAGAACCTGACGCAGTCGGTGTCTGTCAGCGACCAGATAGAGATCGGCTTTGCAGCTGGTGATGATGCGAAGGCCCTGATCCTCCGCGACATACTGGTATAAGCCAACCGTGTCCTCAAACAACTCCGAAACACTGACGTTTTCTATATTCAATTTCATGGAACCGGTTTCCGCTTCCGAAATATCCATCAATGTGTTCAGCATGGCTAGAATACGATCCGATTCTTCCATGCAATCCAGCAAAGCTTCGCGATAACGTTCTTTGCTGGAATCCGACTCCAGCGCCGTTTCTGCAATGGCTCGAAGTCTCATCAGAGGTGTGCGCAGATCGTGCGCCACGTTGTCCAGCGAATTCTTCATTCCTTCAATAAGAGTTTCAATCTTTGCCAGCATATCGTTGAATAGCATGGCGAGCTCATTTAGTTCATCCTTCGCCCGGCCTACGGGAACTCGTCGTCCGATTTTTCCTGCCTGCACCGCTTTGACAGTATTGATTAATGTACGGAGGGGCCGAAGCGCGCGAAACGCAAAAATAGCTCCTACCACAAGAATCAAAGGAACCATCACCAGAGCAGTGATGAAATGAAAACGCGCAAGTAAATCCTGCCTGCGTTCGGAAGTCCTTCCCACCTGTAGCAAAACGCCGTCCGTCATTCGAGCTGTTGCGATCTCCAGTACTTCGGTTGGTTCAAGGATTTTTAGTTCATCGTCCTGCTGTATCTCAATTATCGTGATCCATCCGTCCTTGGAAGCCACCGCTTTGTCGATATCCTTCAGGTCGAAGTCTTCAAAGGAATTCTCATCGCTGGATAACAGAACGTTCTTGTTCGCGCCCACAACCCGAATGAAAAAGGATGATTCCTGGTTTTCTGCTTCTTCCTGAAGTGGCTTCAAACCTTCTTTTTCATATCTCGTTGTCAGCTCACTGAGCCTGGATTCCACGCTGTTTCGATCTTGTTGCATGAGAACAGAGGAGAGGAAAAAGTGAACCAGCATGAAAATAACGAAGCCACTCAAAACAAGAAGACTGGAATACCAGAACCAGATTCGGAAACTGATCTTCTTTCGGGCTTCGTTAATGTTTTCTAAGAACATATCCAACGCCCCTGATTGTAT
>JBKKAT010000153.1:0-5622 GCA_046714535.1 Acidobacteriota bacterium
CACTAATATAAGACTTCCGACTATAAAGGAAAGACGATAGGCGGACGGGACGTCCGAGGTCCATAATGCCGGCGGGACGCCAGCGATCCATAGTGCCGGCGGGACGCCGGCGGTCCATAGTCCAAAACAAAGTGGTAGAATACATCAGTTCAAGATGCGAATCGCTGGACTTTCAGATATCGGTCTGGTTCGCACGAAGAATGAAGATGCGTACTGGTTCGATCAAGACCGGGCGATATTCATTCTGGCTGACGGACTCGGAGGTCACAGGGCGGGTGAGGTTGCGGCCAATCTAGCCGTCCGGATCGTTGCCGAACGTCTGTCCCTTGCCATAGACCGCAAACTTAAGAACTTCGATTTGATTGATTCCATGCAAGAAGCCTTTGGGGTGGCTTCCGCGGAAATCTACAAAAGAGCAAAATCTTCCGAAAAGTTGACAGGTATGGCCTGTTCACTGATTGCCGGAATCTTAGAACAAGACGATTGCTACGTTGCTCATGCAGGAGATTCCCGCGCATATCTCTATTTTGAAAACACGCTTTCTCAAATGACAGTGGATGATACGCCCGTTGCTGCGTTGATTAAACGCGGTTACCTGCTTCCGGAAAAAGGACGTTCGCACAATCTCAAGAATATTCTTGTGAAGGCGATCGGAACAAAACCGAAAGTGGATGCAAACATCACGAAGTTTCCCGTTAAAGCGCAGGAAAGAGTCCTGCTTTGCAGTGACGGTTTATGGGGTGCGCTCGATCATATGGTGATGCGTGAAATTCTTCGGAAACAAACGTATCCGGGAAAAGCTTGCCACGAGCTTGTCACACGCGCGCGCGGAGCAGGCGGGAAGGATAACATCACCGTCATCATTGTAGATGTCGAAAGCCCGGACGATACGATCGGCGCTTCGACCGTTGAAATGCCCCGCCCTAGCTGATTGAAACCACAGATGAACACAGATAAACACAGATCTTAATTTTTTATCCTTGTTCATCTCGTGTTCATCTGTGGTTACAATAAGTATTAACGAATGAGAGGAGTTTTGTTATGGCGAAAAAACAAGCAAAAGTAAAAGTTAAAGCGAAGGCAAAGCCGGCAGCGAAACCTACTGCAAAGGCGAAAGCAAAACCGAAAGCAAAATCGAAAAAAATTGTATCAAGAGTTAAGTCGAGGGTGAGTCAAGCTGCCAGAGCAGTGAGTAAAACTGTGAAGGCGAAGACATCGCAGATTAAAAGCGCGGTGGCGCACGTGGCAGCTCCGCTCTTGCACAAGGCAAAGGCTCCCGGATACCAGTGGATTAATGCATTTCTTACGGTGCGAGATTGTTCCCAGGCAATCGATTTTTATCAGCAGGCATTTGGATTCGAGTTGCGCATGAGCATGCCTGGCCCGGATGGAAAGATCGTTCATGCAGAGATGGTGCATAACGGCTCGGTTCTGATGATGGGGCCCGCAAATCAGCAGATGGGCGCGCCGGAAGGTCAATCACCAGTTATCCTGTACGCATATGTGGAAAATGTTGATGAAGTCGCTTCACGCGCAGGGGGACTCGGAGCAACAGTGGTGCAGCAACCGCGAGACGAATTTTGGGGGGACCGTTGTTGCATCCTGGTGGATACTCAAGGACATTCCTGGATGCTGGCAACGCACGTAAAAGATGTCTCGCCGGATGAAATGCATCCGCCCCAATCCTGATTTAGATTTCCGAACCGCAGAAGTGGAGCCTGTAGGCGCTAACTTCGATTGTTCTGAGAGCCTTGTTCGATATTCTGCTGTTCACTCTCCGGATCAAGTTTTAGGCCCTGGCCGGAACGTGCGGCGTAAACTGCTGCGGTAAAGAGACCGACAATCACCGCAAAAATGAGAATCCCGCCCAATGTGATCCATCCGCCGGGAGTGGCCGGTTGAAAAATGGCAAGAAATTCTTGCCAGGGATCAAAGGAGGAGGGCGGTTTTGCGCGCATTTTTTTCAGCGCATTCATCAATGCCAGAAATCCCGATGCAAAAAAGAACCCGACGATTCCTCCAATAAAACCTTTGATAACAAGAGCAGACCGGGTGAGTGGTTTGGATTCGCCTGGGGGAAGCACTTCGAATTCCGGTTCTTTGGTGCCCAGTGGAACAAATCGCGATAGCAATAACATTCCGGGAATTCCAAAAGCCATGGAACTCCAGAAGAAGGTCGTCCAGCCCATGGCATCCACCATCAAACCGGTCAAGGGACCCGCCAGGATTCGTGGAAGTCCGAATAGACTCGAAAACAATGCATATTGCGTAGCGGAAAATCTTTTTTGTGTCATTCGCAAAAGTAAAACAGAAAATGCTCCCGTGCCGAGCCCTTGAGTAAAACTCTCAAATCCCATTGCGCCATACATCAGCGGCCGGTTTATTTCTGAAGTAGATACGAGTACGTAACCAATATTGGAGATGATTTGCAAAAATCCAAAAACCCACAACGAGTGCCCAAGCCCAAGAATCGTGGTTAGAATGCCTCCCAGAAATGTGCCTGTAAGCGTTGCAACCAAGCCGACCGTTGCGAGCGCGAATCCGCGATCAAAATCGCTGTAACCCATATCCACCAGGAAGGGACGTAGAAGGGCGGTTGCCAGATTGTCTGCGAGTTTATAGCAAACAACAAAAGCAAGTATTTCCAGCGCGCGGTGCCGCGAAAGGAATCCGAGAAAAGGATACCAGACCGCCTCTTTTAATGTTGCGGGAGGTTTCAGTTTCTCTTCCGGTTCCGGCGCTTTGAGTGTCACCAACAACATCGGCAAATACAGTAGTGCCAATGCCGCATTCACAGCCGGCCAGGAATACTGTCCTGCGAGTGTGATGCTCAATCCTCCGGCTACGTACATAGCCGCTCGATAAATTGCGATGCGCGCACCCGCGGCGACTCCCTGTTCTTCGGGTCGAAGAACATCCACTGCGTAAGCATCGATCGCAATATCCTGCGTCGCCGATGCAAAAGCGATTGCAAAAGCGAGCGCCCCGATGATCCAGGGAGTATCGGGATGATCTCCGAGTCCAGCGAGACATAAAGTCAATGCAAACAGGGCAACCTGCGCTATTGCCGTCCATCCACGCCGCCGGCCAAGCCACGGTGGAACATACCGGTCCATGAACGGTGACCACAAAAACTTAAAGGACCAGGGGGCTTGAGCCAGCGTGATCAGACCGACCAGTCTGATGTCCATACCAGAATCGCGCAACCAATCCGGGATCGCAATCCACACGAGTCCCAGGGGAAGTCCCGAGGAAAATGATAAAAGCACTACGGATGCTGTGCGCCAGGAACGCAGCGCAAGAGAAAGACTTCGAAATGTGGATGGTCTTTCAGCCATTACGAATATATATAGGATTGGTTAATGCGAAAAGGTAGTTTTCTTTTAACAGAAGATAACAAAGGAAACAAAGAATATTTTATCTTCGTTTTTTTCGTTAACTTTTGTTCAAATAATTAGGACTTTTCTGCGTCGGGAATCTCGTTGAGTCTTCGATCCAGCTCTTCAATAACATCTTCCGGCTTTGCCCCTTTTTCAAACGACATGGAATAGACCGCCGGTTGAAGAGTCAATTTTCTTTTCTTCAAAAAAACCATAGAAACAACAACTTCGCGCACGCGCGAGGCAACTGCTTTTGTGCCTTGTTCAGGAGTTTCCGGCAGGAGAATCAAGAACGAGTCTTCATTGTACCGGGCCAGTAAATCGAACTCACGTAATTCTTGCCGCATTGCTTCGGATACATCTTTCAGCACTTCATTTCCAAAGGAGTAGCCATAGTGCACATTGATCGTTTTGAAATTGTCCAGATGCACAAGAATCAAGCCCATAGGGCGTCTGAAACGCTGCATCCGTTTTAGTTCCTCGGAGATGCGTTTTTCCATGTAGTGGCGGTTATAAGAATTTGTTACGCGGTCCATTAAGGTCAGATTCTGAAGCTCCTGAAGCGTGCGTTCCTGGGCCAGCTTGGACTCAGCATGATTGGAGATAATCTGCCGAAGTTCATCCACTTCGAATGGTTTAGAAAGGAATAGATCGGCGCCTGCTTTGTAACATCGAACCCTGCATTCGCGATCATCGCGCGCGGTCAAAATGACGATTCGAGTAAATTTGAGATGGGCATCCCTTTTAAAAAATTCGCAAACATCGAATCCATCCAGTTCCGGCATCATGATGTCCAGCAACAGAACATCAGGTAAGAATTGTCTCGCAAGAAAAAGGACGTCTTTCGGTGAGTTGGAAGCCATGACTTCATACCCTTCCTCCTTCATAATCTCGGAAAGAAGATCTGTCAAAGATGGATCGTCATCCAGAACCAAAATTCTGGGTTTTCTTTGCTGCATCTACCGTAGTTCTCGCGATTTCAGGTATTGTATTACAGAAAGAGTTATTTTTCTTGACCGACGTGACCGATTCTACTACTATTGTAGTAAACCGGTTCGACCACCTCTATAAAGATTCAAAAAAAGTAAAGATTACAGGTTAAGAAAACTCCACAGGAAGCGAAATGGACGATAGAAAATACAAACAGCGCGGATACATGGAAGAGTACAAAGAGGATCCTCGAAAGGATCGCCAGCAGCGGCCTTCTTCCAAGCACTCCGGAATGAAACGTTACGGAATGCGGGATGGAGGAACGGCACGGTCGGGCATTCGCTGCGCACGGTGTGGGAAGGTCAGATCTGTTATCGCAGATGCGGTGGAGCTTGTATCCACCTGTGAACATTGTGCAGCCGATCTTCATACCTGCACAAACTGTGCTTTTTTCCAGACCAGTGCGCGTTGGGAATGTTCTAAACCGATAAGCGGGCGCATTACACCCAAGGATATGCGCAATGATTGCGCATTTTTCGGTCCGGCGGTTTTCGTGGAACGCACGTTTGAATCGAATTCTACTCCTCAAGACGCGCGAAAAGCTTTTGATGCGCTCTTTAAAAAGTAGGTCTGATTAGACGACTGCAATATTCGGGACAGGAAGCTCCAATTTAGCGATAATCCGGTTCAGCTCCTGTTTTTCTAAAGTCTCTTTTTCCAATAGAGCTTCAGCCAGATCTTCCAGCCTTCTTTTGTTTTGCCGCAGCAGTTCGATGGTATCGCGGTACAGACGATCGAGTATCGCTTTTATCTCCAGCTCAATTTCTCTTCCTGTTTCGCTGGATACGGAAGGGCCTCCGTAAAATTTCTTTTGCATGTACGGACCCCCGTCCGAATCGGGAATACTGATCAAGCCCAGCCTTTCGGACATACCATATTCAATGATCATGCTGCGGGCAAATTCGGTCGCTTTTTGCAGATCATTTTGTGCTCCCGTTGAAGCTTCCTTAAATATGAGGTCTTCAGCAGCGCGACCGCCCAGCATGACTTTGATGCGACTGAGAATTTCCGATTTGGTGATCAGATATCGATCTTCTTTGGGCGTCTGCAATGTGTAACCGAGCGCCGCAAAACCTCTTGGAATAATGGATACACGTGTAACGGGATCGGTGTTGGGCAATAGAAGAGCTACGAGAGCATGACCGGATTCATGAACGGCAACAATCCTCTTTTCTTGCACATTGATCAGACGACTTCGTTTTTCCGGTCCGGCCAGCACCCTGTCGATGGCGTCCTCCAGATCAAGCGTTTC
>JBKKAT010000154.1:0-8311 GCA_046714535.1 Acidobacteriota bacterium
CCCATGTAGGGTGCGACGGCGATCGGACGATTTGCATAAAAGCCCATCAGCAAGCAGCCGAAAATGGCTGCGAGTCCGGTCGCCACAGTGCTTGGCCCGACAGGAATTCCTGCGAAACTCAGAATCGCAGGATTCAGAATCAGGATGTACGCCATCGTGACGAACGTTGTGGCGCCCCCCAGCACCTCAGTTCTTACATCCGTCCCGTTCTCTTTGAGCTGAAATAATCCTTTGCGTCTTTGCGCCTTTGCGTTGATCATTCCATATCGGACATGAAGATCGGTGGATGGTGAAGCATCGTAATTTCAGCGGAGCGTCCCATCAGACTCTTTGCCATGTGGATTGCTTCTGTGAGTGAACTGGCGCGGTCCCAACCCAGCATCTCCGGAACGTAAGTGTTGTCGGCCACTGCAATTATTTTGCTCAGATGTTTGCGGCCATTTTCCGCCCAGTACCACATGAAAAAAGGATGGGCTCCGTGATACGCATTTCCCCGGCGATACATTTGAATGTAGTTTGGATCGTGCGCAAATTCGAGCTCGTATTTTTCCCGCAGCTCAAAACTATCTTTCGTATCAGGAAGGCAACGATTGAAAAATTCTATATAGCTCGGATGAAAGGCCGGATCAAATTCGTCGTAACAGGGATGAGTCAGGATCATCACTCCGCCCTTTTTAACGACAGGTTTGTTTCTATACATGTTAAAGAAGTAACCGGGTCCCATCACCTGAACCAGGACCGGATTCAAAATCGAATTGACGTTGTAGGGAGAGACGAATGCGATGCCGGTGATCAATATGTCGCATTGTCCTTTAACCGGAACTGCATATTGATCGAAACAATGTTTTAAAATTCTTTCGTGGACCGGTTCTGTTTTTCCCGCATAACACGCGATCATTTTGTAATTTGCGGGAATTTGAAAGAACATTTTGCGTTTTGCCGACCGTGGCAGTTTCGCCAGAGTTGCTTTAGTCATGTTGAACATGGCCCAGTCTTTATCGCTGAATTGATCTTCGTTCTTTGCAAGAAAACTCATGGGACTCAGGAACATGTCGTTATTCAGAGCCGTTTCAATGTGAAAAACGTTCATATGTTCATCGACGATTTTGCCCATGCGTTCGCACTTCCGGCTGAGGGAAGAGTGTGCGGGATCCATGTAGCTATCCGAATCGATGATGGTTTGCGGTTCATGATGAGGGCGCAAGCTTTCATAGTCACAAAGACCAACGGTGACTGACTTATGTCCGCCATCCATCGGCACCAGATTGATGTTGACGTATATGAGCAGGTCGCTTTCCGCGGCGCGACGGTTGATGTTCACCGGTTCCTGGTGATCCGTTTGACCGAGAGAAATCATGCCTTCCGGATCTTCCGCATCGTGATTATAAAAACGGTCGGGATGATATTCCTTGAATATTTTTGAGCCAACCATCCGCTTCATTTCCCCGGCGGTTAGTTTTCGATGAAGCGAGTTCGCGACGATCAGATGAATGTCCTCCACTCCATGAGCAGTGAGCATATCCAGAACGATCTCAAGAACCTGCTGGCGAATATCCGGAGTTTTCATCGGAGGAAGGGGAAGGGAAATGTCATCCATCGCAATCGTGACTTTCATTCCCGGATAGAGTTGCGCATGAAGCGGTTCGGCTTCGAGCGGATGATGCAGTGCATAGCGAATGGCCGCTCCCGGATTCGGCAATCCTACGATCGGTGGTTTTGGATAGATGACGCGTGTTCCAACAGGAAGATCTTCCAGTAAAAAGTCTTCCCCGTAGTGAATGATCCGCGGTTGAGAATCTGTATCGATATGAACTACGTGGTCGTATTGTCTTCTGCGTAACGCTAGAGCCATAGTTACCTCACTCTGAGTCTTTGCGCCTTTGCGTTAAATTCCTCATTTCAAATCCAGGATCGGCCAATTATTCTGATTTGCGGCGCTGCGCAAACGAAAATCGGGATTCACGGCAGCCGGATGTCCTACTACAGATAGCATAGGTAAGTCGCTAATACTATCAGTATAGCAGTAGCTGTCGTGAAGGCTCAAACCTTCCTTTTCTGCGTATGTCCGGATCCACGAAGCCTTCGTTGCATTTACCATCACCGGTGGCAATAGTCTTCCCGTTGCAAAACCATCAACGAATTCCAGACGATTGGTGATCCAATCATCAATACGCAAATAACGGGCAAGTGGGGCGACTGTGATATCCAGCGCGCCGGTGACAAGCACTTGTCTGAGACCAATGCTGCGCGAGCGTTCAATCAAATCGATCGCACCCGGAAAAATAGAGGGTTTGAGTACTTCTTCAAACAATTCTTCAGACAGGAAATGAAGACGGTCTTCCGATTCTCCTTTATAGGATCGAAAGAACTTCTCCTGAAAAACCGACCGGTTGTAGAGGTCCGTCAGAAAAAAAATCGGTATCGAAGCTGTAATTTGAGCAGTTCGGGTGATGCTCTGAAGAATTCCTTGCTGATTTCTTGCCTGAAAAAGTAAGGCATGAACCAGATTGGTTTTTACCAGCGTGCCGTCCATGTCATAGAATGCAGCGGCAGCCTTGGCCCGTTTCCCACTCTTTTTCATCGATTCTCACTTCGCATAGGATGTAGAGAGGCGCGTCCTCCGAACGGAAACGCGCGATATCGTATCCAACAATATACGAATACGATTCCACTATAAACGTAATAGAGCATGTGCCAGAAAATTGCGCCCGGGAGGAAAAACAATCCCTTCTTGCGCAGGAAAAACTGGTAAAGTGGGCGGTTTAAAAGTATGACCAGTGCCAGCAGCAAGGCCGCTACTGCAAAGATCGACCAGGAAGGAAAGAAAATGCCAAGGAGAGCAACCGTAAAAAACAGCGCCGCCAGAAATGCGCTGAACCGGTGTGTGTTGTGCAGATTTAACTGATTCGGAATCTCACCCATTTCGGCTATCAGGCGGGACCACGGAAGTGCGCGGTATAGAATGTCCGCTTTTAACAATGAGACGATACTCCATTTCTTCAAGTGCTTTCCCTGAAGACGTTTGTCGAGTCGGATCGATAAGTTCTTTTGTTTCAATCGCACGCCGAGCTCAATATCTTCAATGGACGGATGAGGATAATCTGCGGCGTTGAAACCATTTACGGACACAAAAACATCTTTGCGTATGGCGCCGCAGCCAGCCCAAAATGTGCTGGCATCTTCGCTGCTGTTATGATGCACGAAATGATGCAGTAGATTCTTGTATTGGGAAAGGAAGTTTTGCCCGGCAGGCGCATCATCGTACGAGCCGAATACCGCAGCGAGCTGGTTGTCTTGCAGAATATTCTGAACCAATGAAATCGAGCCTTTATGAATTACTACGTCTGCATCGACAAAGAACAGGATGTTCCCGGACGCTTTTTCTGCGCCCAAATTCCGAGCAGCAGCGGGGCCGCCCCGCTTTACAGTTTGAAACACCGCGACTCCCATGTTTCGGGCGATTTCCGCAGTAGCATCGGTGGAGCAGTCATCCACCACAATAATTTCTTTGTCCTGTTGTGGCTCCTCCTGCAACGCCTTTAAACAAAGTGGTAGCGTTGCTGACGCATTGTAGGCAGGAACGATGATCGTAACTTTAGAATTCATGCTTCGAGAGCGTATTGTATCAAATTGTGAGACAGGATCTAATTGGCTTTCAGATGATGACTCAACAAGTAATTCATTCTGTCACTGCTATCTGATCTAATTTTGAAATACCCTCTCCAACGAGTGGAGAAGGAAGACTCTTTTCTCGACGTTAAATCCTTCAAATGGTCTTCAACAATCTGAGACACGGAAGTGTTTTGACCTCGTGCAGTCTGTTTTGCTTTAGCGATGAGATTCTTTTCTACGCTAATCGTCAATTTTGTTTTCATACTTATGAATTCAATCATATACGTATATCTGATTGTGGAAGAGTTACCTGAGGGCCTGCATGGCTTCGTTGCGGATGCCGGGGTCAGGATCCGTCGTGCTGAGCGCTTTAATCTTTTCTGTTAGCTGCGGGTGATGAAGTTTTGCAGATGCTTTGATGGTGTTAATCATCAATTCTTTTTTACTGGGTTCGCTCATCTTCGCAACGGAGCCAAGGTAATTGCGGTCCATCATTTTCAAAAGCAGGGGTGCTCCGGATGGATCACCCAATCTGGCCAGTGCAATCGCGGCATTCCAGGAAACTTCGGCAGAAGAATCATCCAGGTGGCCTTGCAGGGCTGGAATTGCTCTCGCGTCGTTCATTACGCCAAGCGCGTAAGCACTCATGATCCGGATACCGGGGTCGGAGTTCTCCAATTTCTCCAGAAGCAAGGGCGTTGCTTCTTTGTCACCAATCGACCCAAGCGCCCAAAGTGACCAGATTACGGTCTGCGAATCGTTATCGTTTGCCGAATCGATCAAGGCCGGAACGGCGCGTCGATCTCGCAATCTTCCGAGCGTTAATGCGAGATAGCGGCGGATTTCCGGGTCGGTCCCTTTGACCTGATGGTAAATCAATAGAATTTCCGGCAGGTTTTTGCGCGCCTGCTCCTCATAATCTTTTTTAGGATTCGCGAACAAGTTCGACAGATGATACGCCGCCTGCCAGCGCTCCGATTTGCTTCCGCTTCTAATATCGTAGAGGTAATCTTTCACTGATTTTTCTTGCAGCGCCAGATTTCCGAAGAGAACAATGATGAAAATGACCATCCCCACCACGATCAGCGGAATGAGCACGAAACGAAAAAGAATGAGAATCTTTTTCTCTTTTTGTGTTTCGATTTCGCTTTCGACGGGCGGTGAAATTGGTTCTTCTGTCATTTTTCTTCCCGATGGTGATTTACGTAGTGTTTTTCAACTCTTCGAATGGACCAGACAAATAATAACCATGCGCCAGCAAACAGCGCCAGTGCCAGCGCGAACACGAGAAGGGTGCCGTTCAAAGCCAGCTCTAAATCAAAATCATTGCGCAGGCGTAGTTGCCGGCGTCGTAGCGGGCGGCTCTTCGGTGCGTCCCGGGAGCCGGAAGGGCAGATCGGGAGCGATCGACGCTTGCGGTCCTTTGCCAATGCTGAACAAATAATTGCGAATCGCGATCTGCTGCTGCAACGAATCTCCATTCAAAACGCCTGGGATTACAGCTTCCGGGAAAAAGTCAGGCATTCGCGTACCCGGAAGGAGTTTTTGCGGGTCATCCAACCACTTCAAAATCCAATCCGCACGGAGACGCGTGCTAGTCATGGTCAAATCGGGCGCCAGATCGGCCGAGGTCTTTCCTTCAGGCACCTGGCCGCCCACAACGTGACAGGAGGAGCACTGGAACGTTGTAAAAACTTGTTGTCCTTCCGCAAGATGAACGTTGATATCGGGAGGCGCATTGAACGGTCCAACCTTGCCAGATGCCATGAAGAATTCCACGAGAGTGTTTGCTTCTTCATCCGACAAGCGGAAATTCGGCATGCGAACGTTGAGCCAGGGTCGAATTTTCCCGGGTGATTTCAGAAATTCGAACAGCCAATCTGACTGAACTTTTTCTCCTTCATTCAGAAGCGCCGGTGGAGCCATTCCTTCTTCGGTGATGACAGTCTGAATCTCGCCGCCCCAACCATCAATGTTGTGACAGGCAACGCAGTTCTTTTCCATCGCCAGCCAGCGTCCTTTTTCTGCAACTTGCTCCTGTGCAGAAAGAACTTTCCGCGCTTCAGCGGGAACGACCTCTTTTGTCAATCCCATAATCAGCATGGTCAGACCCTGATTCTCGTCTTCGCTCAAACCGAAATCTGGCATGATGAGTTTTTCATCCCACCGTTTGACACGATCCTTATCAAAAGAGCGGGGATCATGAAGTTTTTGCGTGATCCACGCAGGCACTGAATGTTCAGTGTGCACGAATCCAAAATCGAATTTTGTCAGGAGTTTGCTCCCTTCTTCGGAAAGGGCGGTTCCAATTCCTTTCGCGTTCTCAAGACCCGAGATCAAATGACATCCGGCGCATCCGTATCTTTGAACCAGCTTATCCCCGAGAAAAGTCCATTTTTGTTCAGCTGACATCTTGTTGTATTCCTGTTCTGCTGTCAGACCGTACTGTCGTTTCAAGTAGTAGAGAATTTCATCTTTAAGATAGTGTTCCTTTGCAGCAGGGACCGGTTGTGCCTCCCATGCCGCGTCTCGTAACGTGAGTAGATAAGCTGTAATGTCCATCGCCTCCTGGTCGGTAAGTTTCATGTTCGGCATTCGCGTTCCAGGAGCATAATGACGAGGCTCTTTTAACCAGTGATAAAGCCATTCCGGTTTCACCTTCGATCCGAGTTTCACAAGCGCCGGACCGAAGCGTCTTCGCGTTCCGATGTTCGGTTTCTTTATTTTTGTTTTGTTACTCAGCTCCACTTCCATGTCGGGCATTTTTTCGCCATCCATCAGGTGGCAACCCACGCAGCCGATCTCGCGAACCAATTTTTGCCCGTTCGTAGAATCACCGGAGACCGCAACCGCAGGGTAGGGAATCTCTTCTGATTTGGAAAAGAGGTACTCCACCATCGCTCTAACTTCAGCCTGACTCCTCGCAATATCTTCCGGAGAACTGTTGTTAGAGTTGTGAAAGTATTTCGGCATCCGCGTCGTGGGACGGAAAGCTTTCGGGTTCTCCACCCATTTCATCGCCCAATCTTTGCTCACCTTGCTGCTGATATGTCTGAGATCGGGACCAACCTTTGGAAGATTTTCAAATCCTTTTGTCAAATGACATCCATGACAGCCGTTATCGATAAATAAGGTGCGGGCGACGTTGATCTTGTTTCCTTCAGGAACCTGCGCAACACCGGTGTGACATTTGATGCACGATGCTTCTACCATACTGGTTGTATACATCGGTGTATCCCAATGGTGGAGTTTGTGCCAGTGATATTCTTTTTCCCAGCGTTTCTTCTCCTTTTCGTTGTCCGGTATGTGCACGGTTGTTACAAAATCGGTGGCTCTGCCGCGGCCGAGATGGCAGCCGGTGCAGCCGAACCGTTCCATCGGGTGTTTGGATCCGGATGCCACATAAAGGTCGAGCTTCGGATGAGATACGAATGGCTGTTGAATCTCGTCTTTATAACCAGGAACCTTTGCGCCGGCTTCGTATCCTTCCTGATCGATAGGAACGTGACAGGTCATGCAACGGTCAACGCGAGGAACTGATGTAAAGTTCAGATCCTCCAACTGATTATTCACCACAACCTGTTGGATCTTGATCGAGGGATTTAAAAAATCCAAAAGCGGAAGATTGCGCACGATATTTGCGACGTTCGGCTCTATCGATTCTTCTTTGCGCCGGAGCCGGTCGAGCTTCGTTGCTAACCGGCTTTCTTCTTTTTCCAGCTCAACAATCCGTTTCGTGAATTCATCAACGCGGCCTTGCAGGGCCGCTTTTTTCCCGTTTGCTTCATCGACTTCAGCAGAGTATTTTTGTAGTTCCTCAAAGATCTTGTTCAGTTTCTTTTCTTCTGCAGGGGCATCTTTAGGATGATCCGCTTTTGCTTCCTCATATTCATACCGTTGCGCTTCATACTCCGCCTTTTGGAATTTGTAAGCCTGATCCGCTTTATACCATTTTCCTTCAAAATCTCTCAAGTCGTCTTCGGCCTTTTTCAAGTCGGATCGACGCTGCGCTAGTTGATCCGTCGCTGTTTTCTTTTCCGCCATTACCTTCTGGTACTCCGGATTCGATTGCAGTGTCTGCGCTTCCTGCGCTTCAGCGGCTTTTGTTTTTGCAAGATCCAGGCGGCGGAATTCAGCCTGAAAATGTTTCCACTCTTTTCCGAAATCCTGCCACATCATCCAAACAAAGGAGATGAACAACAGGATGCTGGTAATGGCAAACCACATGTTCAGACGAAAAATATCGAATGCGTGATCCGGATCTCTTTTAGGCATCTACCCTACCCATATGCTTGTGGAGGGCGGCCGTCTCTGGCCGCCATGGCGGGCACGGAGGCCCGCCCTCCAAGAAAGTTTTGTGCTCATATATTAAAGAAAGCTTCCGGGATGGCGATGATGTACTTCAAGTTGAACAACCATCGCATGTACATTTTCAACGGCAGGGCAACCATGCTCAAAAACAATAGCGCCCCAATGTAAAAACGGGCCGGTCCCATCCGCACATAGAAACGGTTTAAAACAGTTTTTGCCAGAACAACAGGGAGCACAAACGTATAAACTCCGACAATGACAAAACCGACAATTTCGCGAAGCCACCATTGAGAGGGCAACGCCTGTTTGAGCAACATAACCCAGAAATATTCAGACAGATTGATGTTGTTCAAAACCAGAACTTTGTGCACATCCCAGTACTCATACG
>JBKKAT010000155.1:0-3591 GCA_046714535.1 Acidobacteriota bacterium
CAAGTCCACTCTTTCGCGACGGGAGCTGAAAGTGCTTCAGTTCATTGTCCATGGAAAAACCAATCAAGAGATTGCGAACGAATTGAACGTTACAGACGAAGCGATCAAGTTTCGTGTGAAAGCCATCCTGAGCAAACTTGGAGTCACCGACCGCACCCAGGCCGCAACAGCCGCATTGTTGCACGGCATCATCTAAACCATCCGCATAGTAGAAAAAAAACTACTCACATGAGGAGTGAGTGAAACCAGCAGAACCTCTAATCTTGTTTACGCGATAAGGAGAATGCGATGAAAAAAAGTTTAACACTTGTTTCCCTGATCTTTCTGGTTCTGTGTTCCGTTATCCATGCGGAAGAAATTGAGGTCGTCAAAAATTCGCGCTTTGCTAAGGAGTCGGGCAGGCCAGTATCGATTGCTACAAATACCCAAACGGGAGAGATGCTGGTAGTTTGGACACAACCGCGAGCTGTGCCGACCGATCCACCTGCCGAGATATTTGGCCGGATACTGAATTCGAAAGGAAAACCAATCACGAAACCGGTCCTGTTAGCGGTCCAACAAGATCATGATGTAACCAAACACTCTGTTTCCTACAATCCGGATGTGAACGAATATCTGCTGGTTTACGACAACTATCCCGAACCATGCCACTTGTTTTCGCTACGCGTGGACGCAAAGGGGCAATCGATCGGCGTTGCCAGCAAAATCACTACCGATCCAGATATCCAAACATACTGCAGTAATGGGCCAACTGTCCTGTACGATCCTAAAACGAAAGGACATTCTGTCTTTTGGGAAGTTCACGTTTTTGGTGGTAATCCGAGACCCACTTACAACGCCGCGATTTCCCTGGATGAGAAAGGCATACCCGATGAGCCACTTGTTGAGATTGATGGTGGCGAATGGATCTATTTACCTTCAGCCGGCAAGCTTCTGGGTTTGTTCTTCCAGACTTCACCGGCGAGACCCGACGCTTACGACATTTACCTCGGGAGAGTTGATCCCAGGCTGGAAAACGCCGGAGCAAAACTAAAAAAAGTAAATAGAGATCCAATTGTTCCAACAAGCAGCTGCAGCTGTGATGGCGGTCTTCATTTAGCTCTGATCTCTGAAGATTCTGCAGTTGTCTATTTCAAGGATAGCGAAGGATTGATTCGGGGACGCGCAATCAATAAAAAGGGAAAGCCGAAGGGTTCCGAATTTTTTGCGTTCAACACACCAAAAGAAAACACGAAGTTTTTCTTAGTCCACGCTGCGTTCACGGATACTCCGGATGGAATTCGTGGCGTTCTCATCGGCACCGAAAGGACCAATGATGATACTGAAGGCACGATTGATGGGCCGAGCCATCTGTGGGCGCAACTGGTAGACAAAGACGGGATACCGATCGGCAGTCCGGTTCAGATTTTGACCATTGCCAATGATGCATGGATTTATGGCCGGCTCGCGCCACTGCAAAAAACATCCCCGGACACAAGTGACCGCTTTGTTGCTTTCGAAACCGTCAGTGCCGAAGAACGTGGTAGCGCTGAGGTGACCGAAAGCAAGATTCTGCGGTTACTACTGCAGCGAATCGAACAATAAATTGCATTTCATTTCTATTGAGGAAATAGATGGGACCGTCTTTCAATCATGAGGTTAATTCGATTTTTGGACCGGTTACGATGTCAAATATGCACCATTCCCGGGAGGGGAGAAGATTCATACCTGGTAGGACTAGAAATTGTGGAGGGGGCGTCCCTGCCCGCCAAAACAAGCCAGATAAACGGCGGGCACGGAGGCCCGCCCTCCAATGGTTTTTTTAAGTCTCCTCAAATGCTGGATTCCCAGAATCGAGGGGACGTTCCATCTTTCTTTTCGCCGAGCTTTTCGAGAGACTCTTTGCGCACTTCTTGAAAAAGCACGGCATGCTTTTCAAATATTGGCCGCAAGATTTCCGCAGAAACAGCCGGCTTGTTTAACGAGACTACCAATTCTCTCGCTTCCTTCATCAGGAACTCGATGAGTCGTCCCTGTACCAGTTCCAGGTTTGCTGTAACGATGGATTGCATGAGTCTGGTCCGCGACTTTTCCAACTTTTCGGCTGATGGAATCTTTCCAGCATCAATATCCGCAGTAACGCGTTGGAGTGTTTCGGTGAAGGAATCGAGCAGCTTCACAAAGTCACGGTGATTTCGCTGCTCATTCTTTTTCCTTTTGCGTTCCTGAAACACAGAACCCACGGTTTCCGTAGCCATATGCCAGAACTCCCCCGATGATGACCGGACAGAGGAAGCTTTTGACATCGGAGCGGAAGGCGCTTGCATGCACATGATTGCTGACGGATAGATCTCGGCCATGTCGCTGTCCATTTCCCACCGCGACGGCATGTGAACCGGCTGCACGATTTTTCTTCTGGTACCATCTGCGTTCACAATTTCCGTTTCATCGATGACAACGAACGCGGTAAATCGCGAGAGCAGTGAATACTTCAGCGCCAGATCAATGATCTTTTGTTTCCATTGCGATTGGCGATCAGGATCCATTCGAAATCTATCTTCCAGATCCATGACCCGGGATCTCGCCCACAGGTTTGGCAAAGCATGTAGAGACACACTTTGAGCTTCCACCAGCTGCTGAAAAGTGCCTCCATCCGGAAAAGTACCGCTGATGCGAACCTTGTCCCATTTTTTCATGCGGAAAAAAATGATGACCGGCCGGCCTGAGAAAAGATCAGGTATTCTTTCCGGCGTTATGGAGTCGCGGTCCACTTCACCCCCGATTTCTTCCATTCTCAAATCTGTGATCAAAGGCGTTCCTATATCTCTTGCAACCTGTTGCAAAGCTTCTTCTACCTGCGCACCGGGCTCAACGAAATTGGAAGTGCCACCTCCCAGAGTTGCGAGCCTTCGGAGGAAAGCCTGATTCACAGCCGTATCGACTCCAACCGTATAGACGCGTGAATCGCCCAACTCTGTTTGCATCTTTTGGAGGATGCGCGATTCATCTCCCACCTGGCCGTCTGTGATCAGAACAAAAATCGAGCTACGTTTTTCGGCCGAATCCTTGCGTTGCTGAACGGTCTGAAGAGCGCTGGTGAATGCGTTGAACATTTCTGTTCCCCCGCGAGCCTGGATCGAGCGCAGATACTTTTGACCTTTTTCACGCCCGGCATCATCAGCCCGGAGGAAGCTTTTTTCTCCAGGAAACCACTCGACTTGATTGTCAAAAGCCAGGATGCAAAACCTGTCCGCCGGATTCAGTGAGCCGAGAAGCGCCATACACGCGCGAGCGGCCGATACCATTTTGATGCCTTCCATCGAACCCGAGCGATCGAGAAGAAACAGGACATCACGTGGATTCTGCGAAAAGGTCTGTTCCGGCGGAACAACCGAGAGCATACCGATTGCACCGCCATCTTCCTCCTGATGAACAAGCAATGCGGACTGAATTTTTTCATTGGCTATCCGCCATCGAAGAACAAAATCACGATTCAGCAGCTCATCTTCCTGAGAAAGAGAAACGTGATAAACACCATTCTCCGATTGCGTTCGTACCGCATGTTGTGAGCAACAAAGATCAGCGATACCGGCAGAAGGCAGATTCTGAATG
>JBKKAT010000156.1:0-7868 GCA_046714535.1 Acidobacteriota bacterium
CATCGCCTGCTACCACAGATTCTTCCTTGTTCTTCTCGGCAAGATCTTTATCCGACCGTTCGCCGTAGGGTTTTACTTTGAGTCTATTTTCGTATTCAGTTTCGGCCCGTTTTGCTCCGTAGGTGGAGGAATCTTGCTTCCTCTCGCGGGTAGCCGGTTCCTGCGTCTGCTGTACGTCCCGGCCCACTTCAGACTTACTCGCAGGAGCAGCTACTTGCTCCTGTGGTTTGTTCACGGCGATCGGTTTGTCCTGTTGATTCAAGAACAGCACGATCACGAAAATCGCGATGGGAATCGTAGCCAGCTTGAGCCCCAGCGCAAATCGTTCCGTCCAGGAAGGAGTTCGTGACAACTCCTCTTCCGCAACCGCCAGAATTTTTTGCTTGAAATAAGGCGCAATTTGCGGTTCTTCCGCATTGCGTTGATAAGCGCGATGAATCGCGCGCCAGCTCTCGAGCGTTTTCGAACAACGCCCGCAGTCATGGAGATGTTTCTCGATCTCCAGAGTCTTCTTGGCGGCAAGCTCCTGGTACAAATAATCGACCAGGTATTCTTCAGCTTTATTGCAATTCATACTCATACTATATCTGCCAACGAAAATTTATTTTGCAATTTCTCACGAATGCTTTGCAGCGCATATCTCATCCGGCTTTTCGCAGTACTGGGCAAGCATCCGACGATCCTTGCAATTTCGTCAAACGCGAGATTTTGCTGCTCTCTTAGTAAGAATACTTCCCTCTGCTCAGGAGGCAAATCCTCGACTGCCTGATGCAGGGCTTGTTCGAAGCTCTTTTGTTGAAAATCGCGCTGCGGATTCGCGCGTCCATCTTTCATGGTCTCCTCCAGAGTCATACCATTTTCTGCATCAATCGGGTCGGACAAAGAAACATTTTGTCTTTTCTTTTTTCGTCTTATATCGTCAATGCAAACATTATGAGCGATCGTATAAAGATATGTTGTGAACTTTGCCCTCGGTTCATAATTTTTTGACATCTTGACCAATCGTAAAAATACTTCCTGAACGAGATCTTGAGCCTGATGGTAGTCGTTGCAAAACCTGTAGACGAAGGAAAAGAGCGGTTGCTGGTGCTTCTCAATTATGACTTCAAAGGCGCTGAGATCGCCATCCTTGTAGCGCAACATCAATACTTCGTCTGAAGCAGGCTCGTTCATACACGCTCAGTCTTATATAAAACGCCCGGCCCTGTCAAAAGATTTGCAAAGTCTCGGAGGGTGGACGTCCCGGCCCGCCGTTACAGAGCGATCGCGATGAGCATAGGATTCTGCAGAGTGAGGCTGTATTCCAGCGTTCGCAGAGTATCCTTTTGTTCGATTTCGCTGGTGATCAGCAGATAGTCCGCGATCTTCCTTGCATCTTCCTGTGTAATCTCCACGCTTGGAAACATTTTTTGTGGATGCAAATACTCAAACTCAGGTTGTTCGTACGTAAGCTGCAACCCGACCGGTTCTTTTGAATTCAAATCCTTGTTGGAGGCGGCGACGTAAAAACGGAGACCCTGACGCTTCTCAAACAATTGCACCAATCCTTTGGGGCTGCTGAAAAAGCCCCCTTTTGCATCACGCTTTGTCAGTTGCAGTGTCGCATCAAAGGCCCAGAAGGGGGCAAACTCCAGATGTTGCTTACCCTTTCGCGCGAAGTAAACAGGTATCGGAACTAACTCGCGGTGATCAACAATCTCAAAACCTGCGCCGCAAGCTTCACAGTATAGGAAGATTCCATTGGTATCCGCCGAAAGCGGTTGGCTGCATTGGGAACAGCGGAGCGAAACCAGGTGAATGTTCGTGGTCATCGTCGTTTGCGGATATGGAGCGCAGGCGTCCCGCCGGCAATATGGACCGCAGGCAACTCGCCTGCACCGGAGCAGGCCGGAGGCCTGCTATCCATAATGCCGGCAAGATGCCGGCGCTCCATAGTGCTCATCGTTGTTTGAAAGCAATTTTTGCGTGTTCGAAAAGTTGTGACGTCAGATCCGGTTTCATTTTGTCTTTTTGCTCAATCTTTACTTCGCCGCCATGGCGGAATTTCCGGAATCCATATGCCATGATTACCACGCATAAAATAATAAAACCAATGACATCATCATCCATGCCACGGCGCAGACCGGTTGTCAAAATAAAATCACCCGTGGAAACTGTGGCCATAAGCCACCCAACGCGATAGAGATTGTTTCCGGGAGCTCTTCCGTATAACAACTCTCCGCTCTCACCATCTGCGGTAACCTGGTAAATCCGGTTTTTGAATTCGTATCGCGTCACCCATAACGGGTAATAAACCAGACTGCAGCGGGAACCCACCTTGTGAAGCCGGCTAAAATTGATGCGATCTATTCCGGCTGATTTTTCACCCCATTCCATAAATTTTTGATCGCAAAGTTTGATTGTATCTGCGGGCGTTGTCATTGCTCCGAAGGTCATTCCGTGACTTTGCACGGTTTCCAGATGAAAGGGCCGAATCTCATCTCCTTTCAAGTCCACCCACTTCACACCAAACTCACCGATATCGCAAGCCGGGCAGGTGTATTCATAATTTTCATGAACATGCCGCTCGACCGGCTTATAGGTGGTATTGTTTCCGGAACGTTTTTTCACATCGCCCAGAACCCAACCAATTACTTTGGCGTTGATTCTCCAGAAAGGAATAAACACCGGAAACATTTCTGTGATTTTCGCTTCTTTTCGTAACTTTGGATCCTTATCGATTTTTCGAAACCAGGCATGGACCTTTTCCAGCACCTGCTCTTTAGTAATCCGGATGGGAACGTAGTACCGCGGCAGCCCCCGGTCCCCAATCACCATCAAACTGGCGCCACAAAACTGGCAATTCAGAAGCGTTGTTCCCTGTGTTATTTCGAGACTGCCAGCGCACGAGGGACAACTGACACCGCGTAAAACTGTTTCACTCATCAATATTTCTTCACAATGGAATAGCAGAGAATTCCCAGTGGAACGACTGCGATCCCGTACAACAGAAGGCGAATCCATATATTCGGCGCAATCAGTCCCAGCACAAACAACACCAGACCGGATATCAGCGCAACACCCAGGAAGGGAAGCTCTGCTTTCGCCGGAAACACTGAAGCCATCACTCTTCCTGATGTGCCATCTACTACTGCTTGATACGAATTTCCGGCAAATTGATATTTGAAAATGTAAAAAGGCACATGAATTAAATTAGTTTCTTTGATGGTTAGATGGCCCTTTTCAGCTTCTAACCATTTCGAAGCGGAATCGAGCAAAACGTCAGGCTCTTTCAACGGCATGCCTTCAAACTCCTTTGGTGAAAAAAATTTCAAATCACCGCCGGAAAGGGGAATGCTTTTCAAATCGGAAATCGATGAAGAGGAAGCCGGTTGGCTGTATTCTCTCTCCGCCAGGTCGTCCCGGACGACAAAGCGCCACATCGGAAAATAGGTGAGTTCCTGATTTTGAATTGCCGCGAGACGATCCAGATCTTTGACCGTTTCATTTCCGGCCATCCACCGTCGCAATTTCCCAAGCGCATCTTCCCTATCAATCGTTGGACTTACAACAAAATGAAACACCACTCTGGACTTATCGAGGTACAACGCTGAACTGCAGAAGGTGCAGCTCATAAACGGTGTTCCCGGATCTACCACAACAGAACCGCCGCATTGAGTACAGGTAACGTTCATAGCGCACTGATAATTTAACGCAAAGCGGCTAAGGCGCAAAGGGAAAATCGGTTTATAGTATCTGCATGAAGAAAGCGAAGCGACAACATCCTCTGGAGGAGCAGGTGGTGCAATTCCTGTCTGCCCACAAGAATGCTCCCTACAGCTCCAAACAACTTGCGAAAAAATTAAGGGTAAGAAAAAAAGATTTCAAGGAATTTCGTCGATTGTTGAGAGAGCTTTCCAGACGTGGCCAGATTGCGCAAATGCAGGAAGGTCTCTTCCAGTCCCTGGACTCAGAGAAGAAATCAGGCAGGAGGAAGAAAGTATCTGCGGCCCACACGGAGGAGAGCAGCTTAGAAGGAATCATGCAGCAATACCGGGGCGGCTTTGCATTCGTGCTTCCTACGGACAAAACGAAAGAAGATATTTTCATCCCACCTGGCGCTACGGGTGGCGCACTTCATGGTGACCGTGTCCTTGTTCGCATCCTGAAACCAAAAGGTCAAAAAAAAGCAGAAGGACAGGTGATCCGTGTTGTGGATCGAAAGACCAAAACCATTATCGGCACTTTTGAAACAGGCCGTAGTTATGGCCGCGTGATTCCCTGGGACAAGAAAATGCAAGTTATCCCTATCGTCAGTACAAAGAATTTCAATGGCGCCACAGATGGAATGATGGTGGAAGCGGAATTAATCGCCGATAGTAATCCACCGGAGGCCCGCATCGTTTCTTTACTCGGATTTCAGGGGGAGCCGGATCTCGATGCCAAGATCATTATCAGCAAATACCAGTTGCCGCGTAAATTTCCTGCAGAAGTGGTTAAAGAAGCAGATGAAGTTGCGATCATCCGGCCGGAAGATTACGAAGGCCGCAAGGATTTTCGCGACTGGTACACGGTTACGATCGATGGCCAGAAAGCGCGTGATTTCGATGATGCGATCAGCATCACTCCATTCAAAAACGGAAATTTCATGCTGGGTGTTCACATTGCAGACGTGGAACACTATGTTCGCGAGCATTCGGCTCTGGACAAAGAAGGGCTCGACCGTGGAAACTCTGTTTATTTTCCTGACCTTGTAATTCCAATGTTGCCGGAACGGCTCTCCAACGAGATCTGCAGTTTGAATCCGCAGGTGGACCGGCTCACCATGTCTGTTGTGATGCGGATCGATTCCCAGGGAAAGCTGATTGATTATCACATCTATCCGAGTGTTATTAACAGCAATGAGCGAATGACTTATTCCGCGGTAAAAGGAATTGTAGAGGATCACGATGCGGAGTTGCTTCGCCGGTATGAACCGCTGGTGGATATGTTTCTCTCCATGAAAAGGCTTGCTTTGCTCCTCATGCAAAATCGCCGGAAGCGAGGGAGCATTGATTTCGATCTGCCGGAGCCTGAAATCATTATTGATTTAACAACAGGAAGAATGACCGGCGTTGTAAAAGCTGAGCGCAACATTGCTCACCGCATTATTGAAGAATTTATGTTGTTGGCCAATGAGGTGGTCGCCACTCATATCAGCAACAGCAAACTTCCAGGAATCTACCGGGTCCATGAACCTCCGCCTCTCGAGCGCATTATGGATTTTGCTACTGTTGCGGCAACTCTTGGATATCATCTTCCCATTGATCCGAAAAAGATTCAGCCGAAAGATCTGCAGAAACTGCTTGAAAAAGTGGAAGATAAGCCTGAAGAAAGATTCTTGAATGTTCTTTTGCTGCGTAGCATGGCGCGCGCACGATATGACGCAAAAAATCTGGGTCACTTTGGACTGGCGCTGGATAGCTATACACATTTCACATCACCGATTCGAAGATATCCGGACCTCCTGGTCCACCGCATTTTGAAGGCGATACTTTCCAATAAAAAAGCCGCTGTCACCCGCGTTGAAAAAATGGGTTTACGGATTCCTGAAATGGGAGAGCATTGTTCGATCACAGAGCGCAAAGCCGATGACGCAGAGAGAGAGTTCATCCAGCTGAAGAAGGATGAGTTTATGAAGGACAAACTGGGAGAAGTCTACGCCGGCCATATTTCCGGAGTTGCGCCGTACGGAATGTTTGTAGAATTGCAGGATTTTTTCGTGGAAGGGTTGATCCCATTTAAGTACATGGACGATGATCACTACGTTTATCACGACAAAAAACATTTCTTCAAAGGCCGCCGCACGGGCAAAATGTACCGGCTGGGTGATCCGGTGCAGGTTCAAGTTGTGCGTGTGGATCGCGATAAACGCGAAATCGATTTCCTCCTCGTTTAAGTTGCCAGTGGCCAGTTTCCAGTGACTAGTCACTAGACACTAGACACTAGACACTGGTCACTAGTAACTTACTATGAAATTCTGGGCACAGATGCGCGAGATGCCGCGCGATCTCTGGATTCTCTTCATTACAACGTTGATCAACCGGCTTGGCTCAATGGTTTTGCCGTTCATGGTGTTGTATTTCACGCGAGAAATGCATTTCACTGTTTCGCAAGCCGGCTTCCTTCTGGCCTTCTATGGAATCGGAGCAATGATCACCGCTCCCTTATCCGGAACGCTGTGCGATCGTTTTGGCGCAGACCGGATTCTGAAAATTTCCCTTTTTCTTTCCAGCATTTTTTTGTGCGCCTTTCCCCTTGTAGCAACTTTTTCCGGTGTCTTTGTTATGACTATCCTTCTTGCGATTACATCGGAGATGTTTCGTCCCGCGAGCGCAACGCTCGTAACTACCTCTGTGCAACCGGAACAACGCAAAACTGCCTTCGCACTTTTCCGGCAAGCGATCAATATTGGTATGAGCGTTGGCCCGGCACTCGGAGGTTTCCTCGCCGATGTTTCCTTTTTCTATATTTTCCTGATCGATGGTTTGACTTCGCTTGCCGGTGGGGTTATCGCAGTCATAGGCCTTCGAAAAAGATCCAGAAAGCCTGAATCACCTGCGGAAACTCCTGTGCTCGAAGCTTCCAATTTTGCGTGGAAGGATCCAGGGTTCGTCTACTTTCTGCTCGCTCTCTTACCCATTATCATCACCTTCTTTCAGCACATTTCCACGATGCCACTTTACATGGTGCAAGATCTGAAACTATCACCGGCCAAATACGGTTTATCTTTCACTTTTAACACAATTCTTGTCATTTTGTTGGAAGTTCCTCTCAACATTTACACCGCCCATTGGAGTTTCCGCAAGTCTCTGGCACTCGGCAGTTTGCTCATTGCGCTCGGTTTTGGAGGTATGGTTCTCGCGACCAATTTTCCAACTGTGCTGATTACTGTGGTGGTGTGGACCTTTGGTGAAATGATTTTTCTCCCTGTTTGTGCCGCATACGTTGCCGAGATCGCTCCCCCGAATCGACAGGGTCAATATATGGGTTTTTACACCATGGCTTTCAGCGTTGCATTTACAGTTGGACCCTGGATGGGCACCGTCCTCATGGAAAAATACGGAGCCGGTCCGATGTGGATTTTTATGCTCCTGTTGGGACTCATTTCCACGGTTTTGCTCTCTAGAGTTAAACTTCCTATGGCAAATGTGTCACACGTGCGAGACAAAATCTAGCGAACGTTATCTCAAACATGACAATCCCCTGATCCTCAGCGTCGAGAACCCCACTCGCAGACCGGGCATAGGTCTTGCTCTAACCCGCGGCAGATAGGGGACCACTTGAAAATCACGATTCTTGTTCTGATACTGATCGCCGCCTTAGCAAGCGCAACAACCATCAAGAAATTTACCGATGAGGAACTTCGCACAAAGGCAAACTCCGTGGTCGTGGCACGGGTTGCCAATATGCAATACGAAACTCACGGTGGAGAAGCCTGGACGATTATTACGTTACAAATTGAAAAGACCTTAAAAGGGGACTCGAATTCTTCGATCCAATTCCGAATTCCTGGTGGGATGCAATCCATTGATGGGAGGACGCTTGTTACTCGCGTGGATGGCGTACCGGAGATAAAAAATCGCGAACGCGCCATCTTCTTCCTCGAATCAATGCCTCCTGCTTATTCCGGCTTGTTTGGATGGAGCCAGGGACTTTACAGAATCGTGGAGAAGAATGGTCAAGAATACGCGATTCGTTCAGATGGAATGCAAGAACCAAAGAGCATGGAAGAGTTTGTGAGAGATTTCCAGAAAGATTCTCAGAGGAGCCGTTGATGCCTCCGCGTCTTTGCGTCTCCGTGGTGCTGCTGAGTTTGTTTCTTTGCACTACAGCTTTCTGTTTTGAAT
>JBKKAT010000157.1:0-6851 GCA_046714535.1 Acidobacteriota bacterium
GCTATACGTATCGAAGCAGGTTAGAAAAGCAAATCGATGATGGACAGACAAGGATGAAGGAGATTCAAGACGACATGGTCCATTATCAGAATGAGCTGAAAACGACGTTACGTGATATGGAAGACAAGATCTATCCCAGCGAGCTGCAGGATTTACAGGAACGAGCCAACAACACACTGAAAAAATTACGCAAAGAGCAGGACCGGATGGAAGCAGCCCGGTTGAAAGTGGAAAAAACGGAAAAGGACCTTCGCGCCAAAGCCAAACACTTCGTATGGATTGACCACCCCGACTCCCCCCGCGTGGATTGGATCGTGCTGACCATATTTACGCTTCTTCTGCTGGGCCTCAGTTATGGACAACTGCACCGCCGCGATAAACAGCTATTAGCTCTTTAACAGATTCTCGTGGATCTTGATCGTAATCATAGTCGTGATCGTTTCGTAATTCTGAATTCGTTATCATGTAGAAAGAAAAGCGAAAAAAGATTCACGATGCGATTACGATTACGATTACGATCAAGATCCACGATTAATTATTTTTCTTCGCGGGATGACAAGAAACTAATCTGGTTCAACACGCTATTCGCATACGAAGGCAGATCCGTAGCCGTGCGCATCGGGGATTCCGGTTCGATCAAATGCGGGCCGGCTGGTTTATCCATCGCAGGCGCGGCATTCATCGCAACAGAAGATGTTTGGTTGCCTGCAGCAGGGGCCGGCGGTGGCGCCGCCTCAGTTACTTGTTTGGGTAAAGGAGGAGGTGTCGGTACCGGTCCTTTTGTTCCTGTTACACTGCGAGGCAGTTCAACCGGTCCTGTTTTTGGCGTCACTTCAACAGAAGGTTTTGCCGGGCTGATTCCGGTACGCTGAGATACTTCTTGAATCAACTGACGAATGCGCTCCATCTGTTTCTGAATCTGATCGTAGATTTTTTCTGCTTCCATAACGGATCGATTCGTTTGTTTCGCTATAAAAGGCACAACCAGGGCTTTCTGACTCCCCTTGAGCATTCTGTTACAAACGGAAAGAATAGCGGGACTGTCCTGATAGAATTTCTTGAGACAAATTTCCATCAGCTGATCTGATGTTTTTCCATTGCGCAGCCAGATTGCAATTTCAAATTCCCTCAGATCGTCTTCATACCTCACAAATTTTGACGCATCGATATACGGCTTTTGCCCTCTCACAAGAATGAACCACGCGCCCAAACCGATCGCGATGACAACGGCAACGAAGATGGCGTAAGCGATCCAGGAGCTGCGCCGTGAAGATTCCTCCGTTTCGACCGGTTGCTGCTCTGTAACGGGCGGTTGTTCCGTAACTGTCGTATCTTCCTGCTCTTGAACCGGCGGAAGTGAAGCTTCTTGTTCCGTGGGTTCGGGCTTCGCCTGTGGGTTGTAAATCGGAGGAGTTTCGCGAACATCCGGATCCTTCTTATCGGGAATGACAGGATACTCCGGCATAGGTTTTGGCGTTTTGGGAGTGACGCTGAGTTGAAAATGAGAACTAAACGTAATCGCGTCGAACAACCGCTTCCCGTATGTGCCATCATGATTTTTGTAGATCACCACATAGGCTTGATCTAGATTCTTTGCTCGAAAACGATAACGCCGTGTCACCGGATCATAGTCGTACTCGGTTTTGTCATAAAAATCCTCCCGGGAAGGCCTCGTGTTGGGAGTCGTTTCGCCGACAATTTTTACCGTGTCCCCCTTTTGCATCGGACCAATGCTGTTCGTCACAGTGGCGGTCTTTTCTGCCCGCTCCCATTCCTCTTTCAATCTTGTTTGCTTCAGCGGATCACCCAGGACACTTTTTTTATCTGAGGAAGTAGGACGTCTTCCGCCTGTAACCTTAGAAGTTCCATACGTCCCGACAGGTGCTCCGATGCCGCTGGATTGCAGATCCAGTTTTTCGACAGGCACTGTGATGATGGAGCCGTCGATAAGAAAAAGTTCTGCAACACTGCCACGAAAGGTGATCTTGTGAACATCGCGACTTGTTCCATCCTTAAAATGGATAGTCATGGATGCGTAACATAGCGAAAGAAAAAGAAACAGACCGAGCGCGATAAAAATGATTAATCTGTGTTTATCTCTGTTCATCTTTGGTTTCACCCCAAACGCATCAGACCAAATTCCGGCTGGAGCCGCTTCGAAGAGTTTTTTGCCACGACTACAATATTTTCCAGACAACGCTGGAATTCCTGGAAACTCATCCCTTCCATTGTCCGGAAACACACAAGATTAATTGTATTCAATGGCTCATCAATTGCAAAATGGACCATCTCGCTTGCGCCGTTATTCCAGAAAAGCAGTTGTTCAAAAAGGTCCAGTTGCCCCGATTCCGGAATGTGAAAAAGCGGACGAGAAAAGACAATACAATCCTGTCTATCCGAAGGCCGCGTAAACATCGCAAGCGCAATCTTGCTGTCCACGTATGTGATCTGCCCAAGAAGCATCTGAGTCATTCCTTCTTCCATGGGAATCATCTGGGATGAGAATCCTGTAAAGGGAGCGCTCAATCGCCGAATGAAAGTAATGATTGTTTGACTGCTTTCGTAACGCGGCATATATCAGTGCCAAAGTAATGAGTAATGAGTGCTGAGACCTGCTAACCCGGACTCATGACTCATTACTCATGACTCATTACTTTATTAAACTGCGAATTCGCTCCTAAGTGCCGAATAAATGTCTGCGCGTACTCGTGTGATTGCATCGAGAGTGTATTGAAATTCTCTAAAATCCAGATGAGCACAGATCCGAACACAGGTCAGATTGACACTCCGCTCATGGGGATCGATCGCGAATTGAGCGACATCCGTATGACCGTTCGATAAACTTAATAATCTTCTGTAAAAGGCCAAAACGTTAACGGAAGGAATTTTTAGAATAGGTGAAATAAAGGCAAGCAGATCGTAACGATCTTGCGGTTTGCTGGTAATCACAATACCCACCTTTGATCCCTTGTGGGAAAGCTCCACAAAACTCGCTCCGGATTTTCTTACTGGCAGTTGAGGATAAGAAGCATCAATCATTTTCAGATAACGATTGATGGTTTCAATATTTACTGGATTCGGTAAAGTTGGATCCGCGGAGGGGACCAGTGATGCAGCCGGAGCCTTGCGATCGACCGGCGCGCGAAGTTCGTTGCCGATATATTTTAAGTTTGTTGAAACCTCAAAAGCTGTTTGCGGTCTTTTCGCAGGGTCCTTGTCCAGGCATTTCTTGATCAGCTCATTCAAAGAATCGGGCAAATTCGGATTCAATTCTTTTAGATCGTCCGGGTCATCCCGCAAAATTCCAGCAAGAATTTCCGGTACCGAATTGCTCGGAAAGGGGCGTCTACCGCTCATCATTTGATAAAGGACGCAGCCGAGCGCCCAGATGTCACTTCGATTGTCCGCTGGATTTCCTTTGACCTGCTCCGGTGAAAGATAAGCCGCCGTCCCCATCACCATTCCGGGAACAGTGACTTCCGGCATCATAGGCGCGCCTGCTGAAGACAATGGTCGCGCCAGACCGAAGTCCAGAACCTTCGCTTGATTCTTCGATGTAACCATAATGTTTGCAGGCTTGAGATCGCGGTGAATAATGCCTGCTTTATGAGCAACAGCAAGTGCCTTCGCAATCTGACGGCCAAGCCGGACCGCTGCCGAAACGGGAATCTGCGACGATTGAAGAATATCGGATAAGCTTTTTCCTTCAATCAACTCCATCACAATAAATGAGATTTTTTCGTCCGGAGGAGGATCGCCTGGAGAGATGGGAGTTTCTTCACCTGCTTCGTAGATTTGTGCGATACAAGGATGATTCAATGCAGCTAGAATCTTGCATTCACGCGCAAAACGGGCCAGACTGTCAGGATCTTTCGCCAGTTCCAGAGGCAGAATCTTAATAGCAACATCGCGGCTCAAACGTGGATCTTGTGCGCGCCACACCTCGCCCATTCCACCCTTTCCAAGCAGATGAAGAAGCACAAACCGGCCGAGATATGTCCCCGAAGTAATGATATACATTGCCCCGCGCCTCTTAGTATAGCGCAAGTGCTCAACAGTGCTGAGTTCCGAGTGCTAAGTGCTGAGTAAAAAACAGCTCAGGATTACTCCGCACTCAGCACTTTGCACTCAGCACTTACTGGGGCTCTGGCACTTCCCATCGGGGGTAACTATGATAGTGGATATGTTGGTGAGACTTTTGCTGATACTGCTCCTGCCGTCGCTCCTCTTTGCGCAGGAAGAGATTGAGATCCCGCCTTTTACCCAGGAAATGAGCGTTTCGATTGTAAATCTTTATGCTTCGGTTCGAGATGAAAAAGGGAGGCCGGTGCATGCATTGAAACAGGAGGATTTTTCGCTTTTTGTGGATGGAAAGAAGCAAGAAATCACAAATTTCTCATCTGACATTACCGAACCCGTAAATCTTGCTTTCCTGATGGACGTCAGCGGAAGTATGGGGATGCTTCACAAGTTCGATGTTGCAAAACAGGTTGTGCGGAGCATTGTGGGCCGCTTAAAACAAGAAGATGAGGTTGCGCTACTGATTTTTGCCGATGGAGCCGTGGAGTTACTCGTGGAATTCACCAAGGACAAGCAAAGAATGCTGGATCGGATGGAGAAACTAAAACCCTTTGGCGGCACAGCGTTGCGCAATGCCGTGGCCTATTGCAGTCGGTTATTGATCCATAACGTGGGAAAGAAAGGAATTGTGCTTTTATCGGACGGAGTGGATACGCGCAGTGATCTGAGTATGGAGGAAGCAACCAGATCCGCGGCAGCCGTCGAAATTCCAATTTATGCATTCGAACTGATTCGTAGCAAATGGGTAGAAGAAGGGAAAGAAAAAGAAGTGGATCCCCAGCCACTCGCGCTCATCGCCGAATCCAGCGGTGGATTGTACTTCACCATCGACCCTTCCATGGGGGAGGATCTGGATTTGGCTACGGCAAAGATATTTGAAGATCTCAAATACCAGTATTATATTGGGTATGTTCCCCAGGGTTCCCATTCGTCCTACGGCAAAGTAGAATTAAAGACTAAAAAACCGAATCACCGGGTACGAGTCAGGTACTCGGTAGTCCATGGAGGTTAATCACATGTTGCAAAGAACACTGATAGTGGTCGTCATAGGCCTCTTTGTTGTCTCTCTTGGATGCGCCACAAAGAAGCAAGTTCGCAAAGAAGTGGACCGGATCGACTCCGAGATGGAAACGATCGAAAGTTCAGTCGAACAGAATCAGGTCCGTCTCAAAGAGCACGACTCCAAGATTGACACCCTTTCCAAGGAGACCAAAGAAGCAATGGAACGCGCTCAGGCCGCTGAAAAGCTGGCGCAGGGAAAGCTTCTGTATGAGATCACTTTGACTGATGAAGATGTTCGGTTTGGGTTCAATCAATCCGAATTAACAGACAACGCTCGCAACGTTCTGGAAAGTTTGATCACACAATTGAAGGCAGACAACAGAAACGTATTTATAGAGGTTCAGGGACACACGGATGCGCTGGGCACAGAGGACTATAACATGAAACTGGGCCAGGAAAGGGCTGACGCTGTTCGGCGATATCTTTCCGAAAATGGCATCCCGCTCCACAGAATCTCTACGATTAGTTACGGGGAAACCCGGCCGCTTACGGAAAACAAGAACAAGAAAGGACGTTCCACCAATCGCCGTGTTGTGATCATCGTTCTGGAATAGCGAAATAAAAAAATCACGATGCCAATTGCGTCTTTGCGACGCAATTGGCCATTGTTTCGAAACTATGAAAGTGATCAGTCTCACTTTGTTGCTATTGTTCTGCTCTGCATTTTTTGTTAGCGCACAAAAATCAGAAGAAAAAGGAATAGCCACCGTCTGGGTGAATTCCTCTCCTGAAGGCGCGGATATTTTCGTGGATGAAGGGTTTGTTGGAAACGCGCCTGCAGTTCTCAAAATCCAGGCAGGAAAACACGAAATTCGGATTGCGCTGGATGGATATGAAGAATGGAAGAGACCGGTAGATATTACAGCTGATTCAGAGCTTACCTTGAGTCCGACACTCAAAAAGAAAGAGGATTCAGCTGCAACTCCCGCGATTGCCCCAACCGCGCGGCAGGGGATCTACTTTGAAACGGCAAAAAAGTTGGAAGGAAAACAATTTTACATTTTGCCCGCCGCCTATGTGCGTCTTACCACCAGGGATCCGATACTGCACTTTGATGAATCCAAGGGAAAGTACTACAGCTTGCATGCTCCCAGTGGGTTGATGTACGAATTCCGGGATTACAGCGAGTCGAAAGGTAGTTACGGAAAAATATACCGTGAACTGGTTTCGATCAGAGACGTGAGTGGGATCGGCACCAGCGCAACGCTGATCTTCGATGCGGTAAACAAACCAAAACGAAGCGGTGTTGTAACATTTCGATTTTCATCAGACAAAGTTTTCTGGAAACTCTTCAATCAATGTTTCGCAAAATCCCTTCCTTGATCTTCTGCAACGGTCAATTTATTCTTCGGATACTGATGTTCCGAACCGGTTTCTGCAATCTCAGGATTGCAAAAGGCTGAGTTACGGAAGGAATCGGGCCTGGCGAACCGGCAACCCTGTAATCAATGCGTATATCGGTGTCTAGCTCCGTGACCCTCGCAATCGAAATGGAAAAACCATTGGTTGGTCTATCTCCCGCATAGAGCGCAACGAGAATAGAGGAAGCAAAATCCACTTGCGGAAGCGGAGGGGGCGGTGTCGTTCCCGTTGTGTGCAGTTGCCAGAACTGTTGCCACTCGGTGTTCGTATCGATGACTTCTTCCTTGGGAGTCTTGATGCCGCTGTGGCTTCCTTCCACCAATATCTGGTAGGGATAGGGATTGGCA
>JBKKAT010000158.1:0-3972 GCA_046714535.1 Acidobacteriota bacterium
GGTTCGACGCCCGATTCGTTCGATGCGATCCTGGAACAGAATCTTGCAAACCAAAACCTGGATTTCCATGATTTTACTTCTCAGGTAAGTAAAAAATTTGTTGAGTCGGTGCTGGAACGGAATCAGGGAAACGTCCGAAAAGCCGCGCAACAGATGAAGATCAGCGAGTTTGGTCTGCGAAAATTAATGAAACGGCTCAATATTTCAAAAGGGTAGCCATCCGCAACTTTTTTCCCATACTGTCGAAACTATAGTATCGTGTTTATATACCGTTGGAGCGCAGTTTTCGTCTACTGCAATGATCGTGCAACGCTGGCATAGTAGTTGCACGTGGGGGAAAGCGAAGTGACTAGAAAGGAGGACTCGGATGGAAATCAAACGCACGCAACAAACTCTTGACATTAAAAAAGTTGAAGAAGACAAAAGTTCGGAAGTAAAGAAAACCAAACCACTCGGTCAAAGCCAGACACCGGATTCATTCGAACTCGGTAGATCGAGGACCGATCAAAATTCGTCTTCTGCATCGTCTTCGGAATCACCAAAGCAAGCGGATCAAATTACGAACACGATTTTGGAAAGTCGACTGAGTGCAGCACGTCTCGAACAGTCGGGAATTCGAAAACGCACCGAAGAAAAACCAATCACTGGCAAGAGAGAACTGGGCACTGATGAACAAAACGCGGCAGACACAAAGGGACCCGATGTCCCGGATCAGAATGCTGGTATGGATACCGGAACCTCCAGCGGACCGCGAGTTCCGGCCGGAGCATTCACGGGGGATGCCAGATCACGAATCGATGAAGCAAACCAGGCATTGCGAGACCTTGTTGCAAAAAGCGGCAAGGACTTGAATCCTGAGCTGACGGGCGAGCGTCCACGAGGCGGGCCCTCTTCACAGTTTGATTCAGGAAGTGTCGGTGATGCTTTCCGTGGTGGCCCAACAGGACCATCAAATCCCATGGACACTGTCAATAAGAATTACGACCAGGCGTTGAAAAACGCAGGAATGAACTCCCAACAAAACATCACGGAACAAATGCGAGCAGAATTTGCTTCCGGTGATCAAGGTCCCACGAAAGGCTATGGAAAAGACATGATCGCGACTCCCGCGGCAGGAACCGGAGCACCGGCAGAGAAACCGGAAGAGAAAGCAGTCAGGACGGTGAATGAAGTCAATGATTTCTTAAAGAATATGGACAACCTACACAGACCTGGAAGTCCTGGGGGAGCCCCACAAGTCCCTCAGCCAGTAGACGCCCACGGTAAGCCCATAAAAACCGAGGAGGAGAAGGCGAAAGAGGCCAAAGAGGCCAAAGGGGGTAAGCCAGCAGGAGCCACGGATCAAACTCAGGAGGCATACGAAAGAGAGAAATGGGAAGAAATGCAAGAGAAAGCAAAGGAAGCGTTGGGTGATATTGGCATCGATCGTTTCGCTCGTCCAACACGGCCGATCATTCAAGGGGACATTGATCCTGCTGAAGATCAACAAAAAGGTGGAGGTACAGATCAACGTGGGCCAACCCGCCAACAATTGCTCAAAAATGGTTTGATAAACCCGGGAAGTGCGGACGCGAATGGTCCTTCCGGTGGCGCAGTAAATCTTGGCCAGAGAGGCGGAGATATCGATTTTGAAAACGGCTCCGGTTACATGGGATCGAATCGCACAAACGATCCACAGGATGTCGATGTAAGCGGGGCACCTATGGGCCAGTTGAACGTAGTTTCTAGAGATCAAAAAGAAGATGAGGATGATGAGAACAAAACTTCCACAAAGAAGAAAAGATAAAGCCGTGTAAGGAAGTTTTGTAATCGTAGTGGTGCGGGCGCCTCGCCCGCCAGCTAGGATAGCCGCATCAGCTTGTCTTTGCGAACGAAGCGTCCGCACCACTTTTGTGTTTAAATTGTCGGAATGGCGTGTTTTCCGCGATTGTTCCTTTTACGACTCCTCGCATTGCTATTCATTTGTTCCCATCTAGAAGCACTAGATTTCAACAAGCGTTTCACACACTACGCACACAGAGCTTGGGGAAGCGAACACGGGCTTCCTCAAAATTCCGTATATGCGATTCAACAAACCCGCGATGGATATTTGTGGCTGGCTCTCGAAGGAGGACTCGCGCGTTTTGATGGTGTTCGCTTTACCGTCTTCAATAAACAAAACACGCCCGAATTGAAACACAACTTCATCTGGACGCTCTACGAAGCAAAGGATGGCAGTCTGTGGATCGGAACCGAAGGCGGCGGTTTGGTGCGTCTGAAAGATGGCAAGTTTTCCTCATGGACAACCGCTCAGGGACTCCCGGACGATTTCATCCGCGGTATTACGGAAGATGGCGCGGGAAATCTGTGGGTGGGAACCAAAAATGGTCTGGTGCTTTTCAAAAACGGAAAGTTCGAAGTATTCACAACCAAACACGGACTTTCCAGCAACAGGATTCGATGTCTTTTTACCGACAAAGAGGGAACTGTATGGGTCGGTACAAGAGATGCGGGACTGGTACGAATCCGCGATGGCCGGTTTACGAATTTTACAACGGCTGATGGACTGCCGAGTGCTGCGATACTTTGCATCTCGCAAGATGAATCGGGAGATCTGTGGATCGGAACCGAAAGCGGTTTAGGCCGGCTGAATAAGAACGGGATCAGCGCGTTTACAACAAAAGATGGTTTGTCGAACGTTATTGTTCGATCGCTCTTTCGTGACGGCGATGGCGTTCTATGGATCGGCACGGAAGGTGGTGTGGACCGAATGAAGAGCGGTAAGATTTCTGCTTTTGCCGCCAACAAAGAATTCAACGCGGACATGCTGATTTCCTTCCACGAAGACCGGGAAAAAAATCTGTGGCTCGGCACGTTTGGCGGCGGTCTTCACCAGTTGCGCGATGCAAAATTCAAGACTCTTACTTCCCGGGATGGGCTATCCAGTGACTGGGCTGTATCGGTTTATGAAAATCGCGAGGGAGAGTTCTGGATCGGAACTTATGGAGCCGGGCTGAACAGAATGCGCGCCGATCAAGTCAGCACGCTATCAATGAAAGATGGACTGTTGAATGATTACGTGATTTCGTTTGCGGAAGATGCAAGCGGCGCGATGTGGATCGGAACGTACGGAGGGTTGAATCGCTGGAGTGATGGCAAGTTTTTGGAGTATACGGCAAAAAGTGGATTGGGCAATGATGCTGTCGCGGTTCTTTACGTGGATCGTGAAGGCGCTCTCTGGATCGGAACGGACAGAGGCGTGAATCGATTGCAAGACGGTAAGATGACCAGTCTGACAGTTCAGGATGGACTATTGGATACGAGTGTCTATTTCTTCTATGAAGACCGGTCCGGCAATCTCTGGATTGGCACGGGCGCCGGATTGAATCGTTGGCAGAAAGGGAAGTTGACCGGTTTTAAAGCAGCACAGGGCCTCACCAACGATACCGTTTACGCTGTTTACGAAGATCAAAAGGGAGACTTATGGGTCGGCACAGGCAGCGGTTTGTTCCGCATGCGGAACGGAAAATTCACCGCTTACACCACAAAACACGGCCTGACGGATGATGGAATCTACACGCTTTTGGAAGACGATCAAGGCTACTTCTGGATCAGCAGTGTAAAAGGCGTTTTCCGGGTGAGGAAACAGGAACTCGAGGATATTGCAGCAGGGAAACTTCAAAACGTAAATGCGATTTCGTACGGTCTTCCGGACGGAATGAAAACGTTGGAATGCACCAGCGGAACGCAACCGGCGGCATGGAAATCTCGTGACGGCAAATTCTGGTACGCAACAGGCGCGGGCGTATCCATCGTTGATCCGCAAAATACACCAACCAACAAAGTAGTGCCTCCGGTGCACGTTGAAGAAGTTGTTGCAGACGGCAAGATTCTGCCGGCCACAACAATAAAAGAGAAACTTGTTTTGCTACCGGGAACGAAGAATCTTGAGTTTCGATATACGGCTTTAAGCTACCGTGTTCCGGAGCGCGT
>JBKKAT010000159.1:0-12061 GCA_046714535.1 Acidobacteriota bacterium
ATAGAAGCCTGCAAAAAATGCGGTCATGCTGAGATTGGCGCAGAAAAGAATTGGCCAGAAGCGGTCCGTTGAATAGTGAGGCACAAGGCCGAAAAGCAGTGGCACCGAGAGCCGTATCAGGCGCGTCTCGTTCAGTTACTTCAGAACAGCATAGAAAGAAAGGACACCCGCAAGAAATATGAAGTGATTTACCAGATGCCAGCCAGGCGGACTCAAGTCGAAAACCTTATACAGGGTTGAGAAATAGAAGACTTGAACGGGTCGCATCCATACAACGGGTCCGTTTAATGATTCGTACAAACCGAACAGCGAACGGTCCGTGGAGCGATAGGATGCTCCCAGGAAGGCCCAATCGTCACTGTAAAAACCAAGTCCTCCAATATACAGGACGAAAGAAAGACAGATGATGAAACCCAGAAACGCATAATCTTTTGCCGCCTGGCTATTCAAATTCTCCGAACCATTCCTGCAATTGTTTGGAGAACTCATCCCCATTCCAGTTCAAGGCTTGAAAACGCGGTAGTTCAAAAGGATCCATTTCCTTTTTTATAATCTGCGGGACGGTGGAGCAACTACACCGGAATCCTGCATCGCGCAGAATCGTGATCGTATCGTTAGAATATTCTCCATGTGGATACGCAAACGTGTCCACCGGCCTGCCCAGAATCTTCTCGAGCTGCATTTTAGATTGTTCGATTTCCTGTCGCTGAGTTTGTTGAGAGAATTTCGGCAAGACCGGGTGGGTTACAGTGTGCGCTCCAATCTCGATCAGATCCCCTTTTGCGAGTGAGCTTACTTGTTCGCGCGAAAGAGTTCGATATGTTGACCGGGCTTGTCTCGTTGATCCTGCCCACGCGTTCAGTTCATCCAGAATGTCTTGTTTTCGCTCTTCACTGAGCGGCTGCATCAACTGCCATATGGCGTAATAAACCGAATGACGCAACGTTGGCGGTTTCATCTCCGTTCGCCATTGCGAATAGCGGACTGCTTCCTCTGTGCTGTAGTTGCTAGAAGCGGCCAACTCCCAGACGTGTCTGTCACCATCAATTCTTAACTGAACGCTTTCCGGCAACGTTCCGGGTTGCAAAAAGATTCTTTCCAACTCATCCCACCAGAATTCTTTTTGCTTTTCTATTTGTCCGCTCACAAGGAAAATCGTGGCAGGAACTTCTTGTTGTTCTAGGAATGGCTTTGCCTGAAGGAAGTTATCGCAATAACCATCATCAAATGTGATGACGATTGAGTTTCTCGGAATGGTTCCGCTTGCAAGCTCATCGGTTAGCTCTTTGAGCCGAATCACACGATAGGACTTTCGAAGAACTTCGAGCTGCTCGCGGAAATGTTGCGGGGTAACGCATAAACCCCACGGATCAGCTTCAACGTCGGCCACCCGGTGATACATTAAAATCAGCGTTTTCCCGTCGTTCATATCCAGTCGCTCCCCTCTATAGTGTAATATCTTTTCCTTTGATCACTTTAACGACCACTTTTGAAAGCGTATTTGCTGAAGTAAGTGGCAAATTGTTCGAAACGTCCTGCAACAGAAAAATCATATGATCGGAAACCCAGTTTTCAGTGGACTTACTTCCCGAAGGCCCGGTCCGGTGAAAGATTTGACCATCCGGGAGATCCACATGGACTTCAACCTTTTCGGTGTCACGCGAAATCCAACTCAGTGTTGTTTTCCCCACACCGGAATTATCTGAGATCTCGATCGGATTCGGATGCGCTGAAATGTTTCCTGTGCTTTTGCCGCTCAGGAAACGTATGAGCGAGTTCTTTGTTTTCCATGCGCCAATTTTTATCTTTACTCCGAACAAATGACAATTCTGTCGAAAGTTTTTCTTGAAATTCCGAACACGATATCGAATAAGAATCACCAGACTTGCGAGCGCTTCTTTCAAATTTCCACGGGAGAGATCGCGATGCATGTCTTCCATCACGTTGTGTCCATAGCAGTCTTGAAACGTAACGATTCCCTTCCGATTCGTTTCATCCATGCGCTCCGTTTCGAGCGCTTTTGCTGCCTGTGGAAGTACAGGGCTGAATGGGTCTTTCGAGTAATAGTCTTTCCATCGTACTCCCTCCGGAAGGCCGAAACGCAGATCATTTCCTGTGAGGAGATGAGCGACTCGATAAGAAACGACATATTTTTTCCAATCCGCGGAATAAATCTGCGGCCATTCATGTCTACCGCGGAGGTGGCGCGCACGGTTTCTGTTTTCCAGCCGGTTACGAATTCTCTTTTGAATCTGGCCGGGTGTGCGAAATTGATAATGCCGGTTCAGTAATCTTCTGGAACAAGGTTTGGACCTGCTGAATAGACCATGCTCTGGCAGGAATTTAAAGAATCGTTCTTCGCTATAGTTGATCAAATAATATTTTCTTCGCTCATAAATGGGCAACGCAGGGTCTTCCTTTTCAAAGTTGTTCAAGTCCACATCGGTGAAGAAAAATTGCGCCTGATAAGTCTGAATGAAGGTCGCTTGTTCTTTCTCTGCGAAGCGAATGAGATCCAGCGGGTCATCGACATAGAACTCATCTGCGTCGATCATCGCGATCCAATCCCCTTCTTCGTACAGATTGTGGTGTTGATCCAGCAAATCGAACCGCAGTTTCTCTGTATAAATTTCCTGAATTTTCTGTGGTTTGTGCAGTATCTCCTGAAATTTCATAGCCCTCTCAAACGTATCATCCTGAGACCCGAGATCAAAAAACAAAATGGTGTCGTAAATCTTCAAGTTTTTCAAGAATGCGAGCAGGTCTTCGATGATATCCGACTCGTCTTGAACGACGAGAAGCCCATGAAGCTTCATGTCAACGTTTGACTGCGCGGACCGCGATCAAAACTTCGTAATCCGGATCTTGGTAGTCCAGCTCATCGCGTTTTAATTCCCCGGTTGCGATTCCCTGCAAGAAGGAAGTCGCTGTCAAAACATTGCCGTAGACCTGAACATCGACATTGCCCTTCGCGAAAAATTCTTCGAAAAGCAACCGCGCCGATGCGCTGGTGAATGCCCAGTACCAGGACCCCGTCCATTCTGTGTGACTGATTCGGGTGATGCCGGGAAAAGTTGCGAGAAGCACTCCTTGTTGTTTCAGGATGCGATGAAGCGTCCGCAATGCTGCGCGTGTGTCGTAGATTAGCTGGAGAGTTTGTGTCAACACAATACAATCGAACCTGTTGGATGGAATGTGATCTGCCGAAGTCAAATCCCCGACAAGCGTCGCCTTGGGATTCCCTTCTTCAATATGAAGCACATCTCGAATCGTTGTACGATCGCCCCCGAATCTACTCGTGTACATGTCTTCTTCTATTTCCAATGTCCGGCCCTGAATATCGTTCGCGTGTTGAGCGAGAAAGGACTCTATATAGTAGCGGTCGACCGGCAAGCCTCTGTCGAATCCCCAATTAGAACTGACTGGTGAGAGTTTTCGAAGTGTTCCCCATTCCACAGGTTGTATTTTATCAAGTGGACTGGTCGCAGCAGAACCGTTTGAGGATAACGCTTGCTGAACAGTGTTCCATACCGGTCCCTCTTTCACTCCTTGACCGGCAAGATATTGTTGCACCCAGTTCAGGAAGTAAAGCCGGACAGAATCAGATTCGCCTGAACTCGTGACCACCGAATGACAGGATTCCGGATGATAACGGTGCTTGTCCCAGCATTCATTGGATACGAATACGGGATGGTTCAAATACATCTTCGCGAGAAAAGCTTGATCTTCAAAAAATTGAAATTTGCCCTGGAAATGTTCTTCAAAACCTCCCAGTTGCTCAATGGTTTTTCTTCGAATCATGAGATCGGAAGGGCAGGGTGCTGTCCCGGTTCCAAAAGGATGCAGCAAAGGAATGAGGCTTGGAGGCTCCGCCACAGTTTGGTATTCAACACCAAGCTCCGGAATATAGTCTTTTGCATGATCCTCCGGTTGATTTGTCCAACCGTACCAGTACTGCGTGGCTCCGTAAACCATTTCAGCGCGTGGTTCTGATTCCAGAATCGCAACCTGGCGCTCCAGTTTATGCGGGAACCAGAAATCATCTGCATCAATAAAAGCGACATAGGTTCCGCGTGCGTTTCGGACGCCGAGATTGCGTGTGGCGCTCATGCCGTGATTGTGATGTCCGGGGTGTTCCAAATATCTTACGTGCTCCGGATGTTCCTGCGCGTAACGTCTGGCGAGTTGCGTGCTTTCATCGGAAGAACCATCATCTACCAGCAACAATTCCCAGTTCGCATAACTTTGAGCGAATACACTCTCAATTGCTTCTTGCATGAACTTTTCAGCATTGAAGAAAATCATGATTACGGTGACCAGCGGTTGTTGATGGTGATTTGTTGCAATTTGACGCTGCAATCTTAGGAAGTTTGATAGAGATTCATGAAACGTCGCTTCGCAGACGCGTACATCGAATCTGTTTCGAATTTTTTTCGCCGCATTCCTTCCCAACACCTGCCGCTGTTCGGAATCCTTAAGCAAAGGACCGATGGCGTCAGCCAAAGCGTTTGAATCTCGTTGGGGAACAAGGACACCATCCTGGTCCTGGTCAATGACTTCCGGAATTGATCCCGCGTTTGTCGCAACGACCGGGAGGCCTGAGGACATTCCCTCAAGTAACGAAGTTGGGATGCCATCCTTGTCACCCGACTCGGTCTGAATAAAGGGAGCTACGAACAGGTGAGAGCGTCGGAAAAACTCTTTGATTTCAGATTCGGATTTTTGTCCCTCTAAATGCACGAAGTTTGTGAGTTTCAGCTCATCGATCCTGGTTCTCAACTTTTGCGCATAGTCTCTGCTCGTGTCGCTCCCATCCACATCACCGATCAGATGCCATTCCACATTGAAACCTTGCTGACGGAGAGTCTGAATGGCCTCAGAAAGAAAGAGGAGTCCTTTTTTAGGCTCGATTCTACTTACAGAAACCAAACGAAAGGGCTCATCCTGTTTGGGATCGGCATGCTGAACAACGGGGAATTCCTTGGTATTGATCGCATTCGGCTTAATGATGATCTTGTTGGGATTTGCGGTTCGCAAAATCGCAAGCAGCTCCTGTTTGATCTGGTAAGAAGTCGCGATTACAAGGTTGCATTGTTCAAGATGAAGCGGTACCAGCTTGAATGGATAATCACGCAGCATGTGATCGGCATAACAACTCATTCCTCTGGGAATGTCCAGTAAGTACGAAGCGAACAGGGTAAAAAAGGACCCCTCGTAAAAAAAGTAAGAGTGCAAATAGTGGGGGCCGTAAGCTTCAACCATGCGCGTAAAGGCAAACGCTTCCCGGAAATGATGGTGAGCACGAAGTTCTTCCGGCGTCGTACCGGAGTCCCTGCAAATGAGATCGATCAAGCGCTCGATTTTGTCAGGCATTTTCCTGGCAAAATATTCGTAATCTCGCTGGCAGACTTTGTGATGAAGTTTCAACCTCCGTCTCGCATGCCACAGAGGATTGAATTGAGAAGGCAATTGTTTGCGTGAATCCTGGTGGGAGTACAAGAATCTGAGCTGAAAGCCTTTTCGAATCAACTGGGTCAGTTCCTGATACACGAAAGTCTGTGAGTAGATCGGAAAACTCCAGCAGGCCGTCGCCAGGATCCGGAATTGGCCCGGTTGAAACAGGTTCGAGCTCCACCGGTCGATTCTCAGTCGAAGCAACTGAATTTCATGAAAAAGAATGGCAAAAGACTCAGTCCAAAATTTTTGTAACTTTCTTTTGATTTGCTTGATCCGCTGATTCACAGCTTTGCTCTCTCTACAAAACTTAGGATATCCCGTGCAGTATCCTGTTTCGTACGTTTCTCATAGGGCGCGCGGCCCAGATCGATTATTGGAATGTTTGAATTTCGAAGTTCCTTTATCATCGTTCGGGTCAAGTGATTCCAAATCCTTCCCTCATAGGTTACACCGGCGTAATCAAGGTCATTTCGTAAAAGGATGACGCCGAGTCTTGTTCCATTTTTCTTCACCTGACGATCAAGCCGTAAAATCTCTTGGGCTGATCCGGAAAGGTTGGGAAGGGTTCCGGAATGCCGGTAATCCTGAATCCAGGCCCAAGTGTAATAGAACGATTCTAATTTATCCGGAGCTGGTCGCGCTTTTCCAGCGGCGTCATCCGCGGTCAACGCAAAGAAAACAAAATCAGCACGATGCTCCGCCGGGTAGTTCTTCCCCACGCATTCGATGATTTGATAGGGTTGCAAGAACTGCGTTAGAGACGCGTCCAACATATTTGGATTCATCTCGCCAAGGAACAGAATTCGTTGCGGCCCGTTTTGTGCTTCCGGATTTTTCTCAACGCAGGCAGACCTCGGAAAAACAGATGTGCCTTCCTCCAGGTTTATCAGGGAAACTGAAGAAACTTCGATCGGAATGTTATTTTCACCGGCGTCGAAATGAATTCGGGCATTTTTGTCATCCGATGTAATTGAGAAATCGCGCTGGAAATCCTGCCAATTTTCTGACAATTGAATTTTTTCGTAAAGGCCCAGAGCATCCCAGGGATGATGCGACCTTGAAAAGCCCACAAGGACATTTCTCGTTTTATCGGCCTTTGCTCGAAATTGAAGTCTGTATCGTTGGCCGGAACTTGCTTCCAGGTTTGAGAGATTCAACTGGACATCAAAAGGATTGGATGTTTTTGCTTCATGAATGATTATGCGCGCTGCCTCCGGAGACTCATCCTGAAAGACCAGATCTGCCGTTCCTTTCGATGCCGTGTGCAGCCACCATCCCATTGAATTCACTTGCGCTGTTTTCATCAAAGAATGTTGTGGTCGCCAGGTCAGCCGTAGATACGTCTCCAAAGCTATCAGTAACACCAGAACGGAAATGAGAATGAACAGCGTTTTCGATAGATGGCTTTTTGACCGAGGCAACTCCGGCAGGACTGGTTGCATCATCGTTTTCAACTTACTCATTGTACGGGTGGCAAGGTTCGGAGCGGTAGAACGTTGTTCAAGAGCCGTAAGAAAATCGTCAATCTGCGGCTCAATCACATCCATCAGATTTTCCCAAAATTGCGGCGGCTGGGAGTTGGCGATCGGGGCCATTTCGAAGATACCTTCAGCGATCGATTCGGGGGAAAGTTCGTGACAGGGCTTTTCCGGGATCAAATCCAACAAAGGACGCGCGTCCTTTTTCTGTCCGAGTAACACTCCGGCGTACCATGCGGTGAGGTAATACTCATCCAAAATCATGCGCTCTGAAGGGAGTCCGTTCGCATGGGCAGGCAGAGGATTTGAAACGCGCGGGTCGGATCGATGTCCTTGCCTCAAAACACGCAATCCATCCTTGAGCATTTGACTGGCATCCATCGACGCCGCATCGGAACGCATCCGGTAAAAAGCCAGCACGTCTCGCACGGCGCCGAAGTGAGCGCCCTTTCGCGCAATCCGCTGCCAGAGATCCCAGTCAGGACATGTTTTCAGGGAAGAATCAAATCCTCCCACTGCATCGACCAACGACTTACGGATCACGCATGCATGCACAGGGAATTCGTTGTAGCGTGCCAGTGTCGGAAACAGATCCCCCACCGGAGCCATCCTGGTTTCAGGGATGATCGTACCGTCCTTCGTCACTCGTGCCGAACTGCAATGAACCGCATCCAGTTGAGAATTTGCTGTCAGTTCGGCAAACACTCGCTCAAGGTAGGAAGGCGCAATCCAATCATCGGCGTCCAAAAAAAGTAGCCAATCCTGCGTTGCCGCTCGAATTCCGGAATTTCTAGCAGCCGCTTCACCGGCATTCGATTGTTGTATCAAGCGAATTCGCCCGTCTCTTTTCATGAAATTTTGCACGATCACAGCGGTGTCATCTGTGGAACCATCATCCACTACGATTGATTCCCAGTCCGGACTGGTCTGACCCAAAATGGACTCAAGCGTTTCGGCGATCGTTTCTGTTGCGTTATAGGCTGGCGTAATGATTGATACTTTGAGGGACATACTCGGCGCAGTTACAGGTCGTCATCGACTCTTAAGTCATGATAGCACACGAATTTATACGATTCGATATCAAGTGTCTGCGAGGCACGGCTTACTCAAAACCCATACGTGGCATAATATCTTATCTGGGATGAAACGTGCACATGCTTTTCTTTGGCAGTACTTCGTCAGGCCGTACTATAACGTCGTGCTCAAACTGGGTGGTCCAAACTACTTAGACGAACTCGATTTCTGGGATAGGGTTCTTAGCTCATGTCCCTCAACATATTTTGATCCCATAATTCGACAGAAAGCCTTTCCACAAGTAATGCGGTCCTGCTTGAACGAACTCGAATCCCTGGATGGTCAACAGGCAAGCGTGTTGGAATTGGGATCTGGTCCCGTGTCGCTCCTGATGGCTGGAGTGGATGAGGGAATGATCGAAGTCGTTGCTGTAGATCCACTGGCACGAACATATTCTCAGTTGCTCAAGAAATATGATTTGTCATTCCCGATCAAGCCTATCAACGGGTACGGAGAAGATCTTCGCCGTTTCTTGCCGGAACGCACTTTTGACCTGGGATACTCCAGCAATGCATTGGATCACACAACATCACCAAAACAATGTTTGATCCAAATGACGGAGAGTATACACTCCGGAGGATATTTGATTCTGGAAGGATTTGTGCGTGAAGGAAGTCAGGGAGATTGGATTGGATTGCACAAGCATGATCTTTATTTGGAAGGAGAAAGATTGATGCATCAGGACATGCGTGGCGAAGAGACCAATCTTTGTGAAGGCCTCCCGCTCGAGTGTATTAGCCAGAATGTTCAGCAGTTTTCCGCTCGATCGATAGATGCTTTCGGCTACGAAACTGATGAGGATATGCCCGCTGATGCGTCATGGAACTGGCTCAATCGGGACTGGTACACGATCGTATATCGTAAACTCTAAGTGGAACGACTTGTAATGCGGCCGGCGCTCCCTTGTTTCCACACTTCAAAGATGCATAGGAGGAATGCAATTACTGGCCAATAGTTGTACCGGTAATCCGCACCCGGGGCGAAAAAAATATACGCCGCCAGATAGATCAAAGCGGAAAAACTCAAAACACCAACAACAAGATTCTTTTTCTTGATCGCTACGGAAAGCATCAAAATGTGAAGAATCAAGTAAGTCATACATACAAACAGAAAACTTAAGTGATCGCGAATCCAGATTCCCACGGACCGGTAGATTTCGCCCGCAGTAGTTCTTCTGACCAGAAGCGGCACTTCTGAATGCAAGGAATCCGGCTTATGATAATTGAAGATCCAGGGATCTAAATAGAGAATAAAGTTCCTGAATACAACCCACCGGTGAGCCAGATAAGCGGCCGGTTGCCCCCAAATAGCATCAACCCAATTCTTTCTTAATTCCTCGACTGCAGCAGGATCGGTGCTTAGAAAAGGCTTTTCTATCCATGTGGTGGCATTCGAATCCTCTTGTTTGAATTGCGTCATAAGTTCGTCCAATCTGTTTCTTTCCAGATAACTTTGAGGGAAATAATTTTGTTGAGTGATGTCATAGATTGCCATTAAGTTATGGGCCATGATGACCTGCAGTGTGTGACTTTTCGTTGCCCCCAAAATTCGATAGTTGATGTAATGGTTTCCCAAATAGAATATTGCACCGAGAATTAGAGAACATAGCAGAGCGGTCCTCTTTGAAGTAAAGTCCACAAGAAAGAGAAACAAAAGAGGCAGGACTGCAGGCAAAGCGTTCAACCGAACGGAGGAAGCATAGAAAACGATGAGCAGAAGCCACAGCAACCGGGCTCGATTGAGCTTACCGCTAGCGCGCCAGTAGGACCACAGGGAAATAGCAAGAAGCAGTGAAAAAGCCAAAGATACATCTTTAATAATGTAGTAGGAGATGCATAGTACCATCGGCAGAAATATGGCGAGTAAAGGCGTTAAGAAATGCTTCTTTCCTTTGATCAAAGCGGCAATCGAAAGAAAATAAGCGGAGGAAATAAGCATCGCCAGATGCACAAGAAACATGCCTCCCGGTCCTTCAATGATTCTGTTTGTAAGTGACCAGAGCGTTGCCATAATGGGAGGGTGCCAGTCGTTAAACTGAAAACGGACGGCCTGAGCGTACTGATCTACGGAGTCATCGGTCATCACACCGGGATAGAATCCCCACAACAACAGCCCGAAAATGAAAACTGCAAGAAGCACTGCGTATTTTTGCCGGCTGCGAATTGCGGCACCACTTTTGCCGTTTAAGGGAACAAAAGCAGGAGACGGAAATCTGAGATAGATGGGATAAATGGCAATGGAAAGGACGATGAGCAACAGTGCGTTTCCGGTGAAAACAGTGAGGAAGCTGAAAATTACAGGCAGGACAGAGTTGTTTCTGAGCAGCAGAGAATCATTCAAGGGGATGATTGCGGTTGATAAATGATCTCTGAATAGATCAACGTTCTTCTTGATTCCATTTACTTCGAGTTCTATGTGCCCGGAGTAAGGCGTTTCAGAGAACTCCAATCTCGCAGTTCCCGGTAAATAACCCTCAAGGAGCAGTTCTGCCGGTTGATTGCGTGTTGAGATAAGAATTCCGTTGTGTGTTTCCCAACCCTTCGATTTATTCATGTGAAAATTCTTGCGCTGCAATTCAGCAATATCCGGATCTGTCAACCAGACAACGGCTGCTTTTGAATTTTGGTTTTTGACTCCGGTCGCGCTAATAGAAATCGTCGTGAAGCATTTTGGGGAAAGGTCTTGAGTCAATAACGTAAAAATCAATGCTGTGAGCAGCGAAAAAGGAAGGAGGACTACAAGGGAACGGAACCGTTTTCGTAATTCAAACACCAGTGTTGTTGCATCAATCAATGTGCGTAGCGTATCCCACTGAGCTTACGATCTTATCACGTCCTTTCTCATTTGAAATCACTATACCCTCCCCGTATTATGATGATGGAGAATAAAGCAGAGAGGACCCTGGATTGACCGGCGATTCATCGAAAAGAAACAGGTTGAACGAATCCGAGTTATTGGCACAGCTCCAGAAGAGCTTTAACGAATGGAGATATGAAGAGACTTTGACGCCACTCTCTGTAAATTTTGAAACCTTTATTTACTTTCATGTGCCTGAGATTCCTCAACAATGTCTCGAGGAAACCAGGGTTTTTTCGGACAGATACAAGCTGATCGAAACTTTACCGAAACACCTTGCGGTGGCTGAAATAGGCGTCGCACTTGGCGATTTTTCAGAATCACTCGTAATGGCATTAAAGCCGAAATATTTTGGAGCTGTGGATATCTTTGAAGGTGCCCTGGATACTTTCGGGCTGGGAGAAGAACGTAGCAAGCAGGAAAAGGATCGATTTCAAGAAGAGAGCCATTTTGATTTTTACAATCGGCGAATGAAAACTCTGGCGGCAAGATACAATTTTGAACTCGACATAAGAAAAGGCCTAAGCTGGGAGCAGATAGGAAAATTAAATAAGGAAATCGACGTCTTTTACCTTGATGCAAGTCACTCGTTCATAAATGTGCTGAAAGACGTTCAGCAGTGTTTGGAAAAAATCGCAAAGGACGGATTCCTGATATTTAATGACTATTGCTGGGCAGATTTAAAAAATGGACATGTTTACGGAGTCATACCGGTTGTCAATTCCCTTTGTGCTTCCGGAAACTGGAAGGTCCATTCCTTTGCATTCGAAAATGGAATGTTTTGTGATATCTGCTTACAACGTCTCTAGAGGGATTTCAAAACGTTATATGCTCTCAGGGACGCGCGCCTTCCAATCTTCCTTTTCAATCCACAGCACAAACAGGGAAAGAAGTGTTGCGAAAACAGCCCAATAAATGTAGCGGTAATGCACGCCAGGCGCAAAAAAGAAATAGCATCCAATATATAGCAAAGAAGAAATGCTAAGAGCTGCCGCATTGACGATTTTTAATCGCAGCGACATTAAGAGAATGAACACACCCAATAAGAGATACGTCAGGCCTTCAAAAAGAAAGGGATAATGATTGAAACTCCACTCCTGGAATTTCGTATGAAACCTTCCGAGTGCTGTTTCTTTGAAGAGGGGTGGTTGCATTTTTGAAAGAGACTTCGGCGGTTGATCGCTCACCGGATACAC
>JBKKAT010000160.1:0-4121 GCA_046714535.1 Acidobacteriota bacterium
GAACTCCACCGGTTGTATATGGACTCGCCGCCTCTTTAGCCGCCGCGCAAGCAAGGCGCCGCGCAAGCCGCCGCACCTACCTGAGCACACATAACCCAATCGCCTCTTGCAGGTTTCATAAACTCTATCATGGTCCCGAAGATGTCGGATGTTCCTTCGTTTAACGCTGGTCCGTCCGGATAATAGTTAAAAAGTGTGAGCCAACTGGTTATCCCATGCATATACTCGTGGCCAACTACATCCACGCTTACGGCTGGGGTAACGTTTTGTTTGAAATAAATAAATCCAAAGCCACCAACTGCAGGATTACTTAAGTTTGGCCAGTGGACTACTGCCCTGACCGGAGAACCCTCACCATCTTGTCCCAAATAATTGAATCTCGATACGAAATAGTCGTAACTCTCTTGAACCCCATACGCGGCATCAGCAGCTGCAGTTTTGCCATTTTCGCTTGTTGGGCCATTGGCCGAGTTGTAATTCTCATGGTCGCCCCATACGTTATCTGAGTCCGTATAGATATTGGCCTCAATATCAGCGGTATGTAAAACCCGGTTATAAGGAGAGCCCGCCCTCGTACGGTCTTGAAGCTTGAATCCATTCGTTATTGAGAAAGTGTTCAGACTTTCATCTCCATAGTAATTTGTTCTGCCAGTTCCAACGACGGGAGCGCCATATAATGAAGACCATCTTGCCTGGACCACGCCTGTTCGAGCGTCTATAAAATGTTCCAAAATACTTGGTTCATCCACATCATTTAGCAATTCTGAATGAACATGAAAAGAAAGTTGCGGAGATCCATTGTGCATAAAAACAACAAGTTCACACGCAGGTTGTGTTGCGTATGGGCCTTTTGGATTGATATCCACGTGCGCAATTCGAGATGCCTGATCCGGAGTAATTTGCGGAGTCGTACTTATGTTGATATTGTATTTCCCACCATCTGTAGTACTCTCCAATTTTCCTGTAACGCTATCTATATGGTCAATTCGACCAGCACCGAAGACCTTAACGCCCTTGTAGTACTGATCATACCGCGCATGTATGTACCCGACATTGTCTGAATACGTTCGGTTAAGTTGGAAACTGTTCTCGGTTCCAGTCGCCGAATCGATAGTCAGAGACAATGACGCTGCTCCGTCTAGTTGTTCTTTTTCGGATTGAGCTTTAAAGAGGACGAAGGATCTGGCCATCAAGTTCGGCTTTGCCTAAGTTTCTAGGCTCTCTCTTGGATCGCATCAATCTCGCTTTGAACTGAAGGTTATACCTATCATCAGGAATGACCGTACTATCGGGCAAATTTCCTTTAAACGAGATCATTGACTGAACGGTCTTATACCGGACCGAATTGCCTGGTGCCTCAGCTAATAGTGGTGCATCAAAAGGGACGCTAATCCGAAAAGGTCCGGCAGTGAAAACGGAATTCTCGGGATGTAATGTCCCCTTTCCATGCAGTTCCCACTCGATGATGAGAGGATCATAGGTAGTAATCAAATCGGCTAAAATGGCAAATTCAACTAAAATATTTATTTGAGGGTTGGTTGCCGACAGTGCCGCAGGTTTTGGAAAACCATCAACAAATAAAATATTTGAGTCTTGCGTTCCCTTGCCGGCGGATGATACTATCGGCAGGAAACAAACTAGAATGAAACATACGACTATTTGTATCTTCATTTCTACCTCACTTTAGATATCCAAATAATTCTCTGGCTACCGCCTGAGCAATTGCTGTGCCAACGTGAAATGGATCCATCGCTACTCGAGAGCGTGGTTTGAAAAAATCGTTTTTGTGCTGAATCGAAGCTGAATCGTGCTGAAATCATCCGTTGTCGCATGCTGAAAAAATCCTCCCTTACTGTTATAGACACTTACGGAGTAGGAAAACGTTGATTCATTTGTGGTGATCCTCAAACAGTAAGTTGTCCTAATTTAGATTTTTGCCCGGCGGAAGTTTTAGCTCACCCTGCTTGCAAATCCCAAACGCTGCATCTTAGAGCAAGTACTGTGCCATTAGGAAGTTACTCGATGATCCAAGAATAGCGTGCAGAAAGGTTACACATTGTGTAACCAGCGGTAACACATTCTGTAACTTTTCTGCACACTGCAAGAAGAGAATCATGCCGGGGGGCGTAACTCACATGATCTTCGATGAGCTAAAGGGGAAAAAAGAAGAAAGGTGTGCTCGCCACGTGAAAAACTCTTTTCATATACTTTTTATCAGCTGTTTGGTCTTTCGCCGCACTTATTTAAGGACAACACCCTTATTTAAGGGACGGATGGTCCTTATTTAAGGAGGCTGGCGTTGGAGAAGCTCGGTTAATGTTAGAAGGGTAGCTTAGTTTGTTTGAGCTCTTCCTCTCTAAACCGTTCGTGGTACTTCTGTCTGAATACTTCCGGATCCTTTTCTGCCTCTTTACTGAGGATGTCCATATATCCTCAATGTCAGCTCGGTATATATCGAGATGACGGCGTGTTGAAATACGAAGATTCTAGTCGATCTTAAAAGAAATCTCGAAGAACCTGCAACTCGGGTGAGGTTGAAGGGGGCTGAAAACCAAAAGGAGCAGCTGCAGCAGACTTTACGATCGGCCGAAGTCGATCACAGGAAGTTATCGAAAGCGTTTCGGTCCTCAAAGAGCGACTGAAAGAAGCCGCTGGTTTTATTTTCGATTTTGCAGGCAGAAATTGATTCGCTGAGGGATCAGCTCCATTCCGCGCACGGGTTCGAATCGAGCTTCCGAATCCATGACAACGGATCAGGAGACTTCTCCAAGGCTGAAAGCGTTTTCAAACGCCTGGCCTTGAAATATCATCCGGACCGAAATGCTGCCAGTGCCGAATGGGTGAAGGACCTCACAGAGCTTTGGAATGAAATCAAGCAGGCAAGGAGATAATTTCCAAGACTTTTAACTCGGCTTTGGCTGCCCGAGTTTGGTAATGAACTCGACCTCGTTCTCCGTAAGCTGAGTCGGATACTTGGGAAGAAGATCGTGAAGTAGAGACTGAAACTTATCGATTGCCTCCTTGAAGAGGAGTCGCTCTTCCTCATTGAAAGCTGATTCGACGTCGTTAGAGATCCTCAAAAGAATCTCCAATTCAATGTCGCAGTACCGACAGGAGTCAACGGAAGTTAAATGTCCCTTATCATGATTCTTTTCCAGCGTCCACTCTTCAAACGCACGTTCTAGTATGATCCTCGCGTATCGCTCTATCTCAAATGCAATATCATCCCTCAATTTTAGGCTTTGCATTATTTCGTTCTCAAGCCAAGAGTAGGCTTCATCACTTACTGTTAATTTAAGCGTCTTCATTTTATTCAGTTTTATTGCGATCCGAAGCGTGGAGTTACATTTTACAACATTTTTATCTTGAGAAATGGTAAGTGACAACAAACTAGAAATTCTGTCGCGCAAAGAAATTAATATTTAAGGGAGTTCCCTCCAATCACACTCCTGATGAAACGAACCGGACCAACTTTAGAATTCTTTCTTCTGGAAGGCGTTCTGATATTCACAATTGCCTCGATCGCTGCTGCACCAAATATATTAGACTCCGTATATTGCTCCAGAACTGGAATAGATCTTTGATCGCTAATCGCAGCAAGAGCGTGAATCAGAAACATTGTTAACTCTTCGGTGTTACCATAATTAACAAACGAATTCTTAAGGATTCCCCGGCAACTTTTGATCTCAGAAAGGGATCGACCTAAGATCAACCGGAATACGTCCGGAAAGAGATCCACGAATTCATCTAACTTGATTTCAACTTCGTTTCGCTTCTTAGAATCGATATGCCTACGGCAATATACTTCATGTGCTCCCCAAAGCACCTGGTGAAGTCCATCAGCGGCATACGGAAACAATTCTCCCATCAACTCATCCAAATACGGCCGGCACAGCCGCGAAAGTTCATCCTTCTCAAGGTGTTTATTTACAAAGAACACGATCGCACCATACGCATGTAAAGCGTGCGCTTCATGCGTGGTAGTTGTAAACTTCGGTGGTTCATTTAAATGTTTGCCACAAACGGCCATCGAAAGCACGTACCTTCCCACTGCCTGATCTGGCATAAAGGATTCCGGAAAGATTGTGGCCTGACGCTGATAAGTCGGCAGAGTTTTGAGT
>JBKKAT010000161.1:0-16228 GCA_046714535.1 Acidobacteriota bacterium
CCCCTTGCCCGATTGAAGTCATGAAGCAGGTGAAAACACGGATGCACATGAGTGAAATCACAATCGCCTATGGCATGACGGAAACTTCACCCGTTTCCTGCCAAACGGAACCGAATGACCCGATCGAGAAACAGGTTTCCACAGTGGGTCGCGCTCATCCGCATGTGGAATGCAAAATCATTGATCCGTCCACGGGCTTGACGGTGCCGCGTGGATTCACCGGAGAATTTCTGTCTCGCGGATATATTCTCATGCTGGGTTACTGGAATAATGCGGAGGGAACGGCATCCGCAATCGATAACGCACGATGGATGCACACCGGTGACCTTGCAGTGATGGATGAAGAAGGATATGTCCGGATTGTCGGCCGTTCCAAAGACATGATCATTCGTGGCGGAGAAAATATTTATCCCAGAGAGATTGAGGAATTCTTATACAAGCATCCCGGGATAAAAGATGTGCAGGTTGTTGGAGTCCCGGACGATGTTTACGGAGAAGAAGTCATGGCATGGATCGTGTTAAAGGAAGCGGCCATGGCAACACCGGAGGAATTGCGCGCGCATTGCGAGGGCAAGATCGCTCACTTTAAGATACCCCGATACTGGCGATTTACCGATTCTTTCCCGATGACGGTCACAGGAAAAATCCAGAAATATAAGATGCGGGAAATTGCTTGTGAAGAGATTCTGGCGAAACTTCTGGAAAAAATAAAATGATAAGATTGGTCGATCCTTCGATGCGCCCGGCACATAGGCTTTTAAATCATTCCAATATTGTCACAGGACATTCTTTTTCCGGGATGGGCTTGAATGGTTCTTTCGCCCCTTTTTAGAAAAAGAATCTTTTGCCCACGAGATCGCAGTAGATTAGAATTAAGAAAGGAACAAAAACATGATCACTACTCCGATCAAGAAAACATATCAAGATTACATAGAATTGCCCGACGAGTTCCGCTCTGAGTTAATTGAAGGAGAACTCCTTATGACACCTTCTCCGATCCCGTTCCATCAGAAGGTCCTGTTTCGTCTTGCCAAAATCCTCGCAGAACATGTCGCTGTTGAAAGTCTGGGTGAAGTCTACATATCGCCGCTGGATGTGGTTTTATCCAATCAGGATGTGGTTCAGCCGGATATTCTGTTCATCTCGCAAACCACGAAGCAGATCGTTACAGATGTCAACATTAAAGGTGTCCCCGATCTGATTGTTGAAGTCATCTCACCCTCCAGTAAAGAAAGAGATCGTTTCATAAAGAAGGCGTTGTATCTAAAATTCGGAGTATCAGAATACTGGTTAGTAGACCTGGAAAAGAGATGTGTCGAGATACTGTCCCTGGCGGATAATGAGTACAAGCTTATCGGAATCTTTCTTCCAGAAGACTCCCTTTCCACCCCTCTTTTCCCAGGACTCAATCTATCTGTTGATTCGCTTTTCAAAGCAGATTGAAGGCCAAGCGGTTTGAATCACTGGCGCGATAGACTCCCCCATTCCAGGGCGAGCTCTAGCCGTGAGACGTCGTATCAAGAAGGTACTGATATCAGTACAACGATCGAGCGAGCCGCAGTCACATAAGTTTTCGAATGTACCGCTACTTCTTTGCCGGCATCCACAATGTCATTTGGTGAGTCAATGGATGTATCTATGCTCCGAAGCCACTTTTTTCCGGGAGGTAGATCCGGCAGTTCGAACGAAAGATCCTCCCGGTAACAATTGATCATCGCATGAATATCAGACGTTCCCTGGAATCCTGCGAGTGTAAACGCAATGGAATGTGACTCATAACTCCAGTCAGGATGATTTAGCTTTATGCCGTGCCAGGCAATTTCAGGCCAGCCGTATTCATTTGTCTGTCCAAAAAAATACTCGTAGGACCGCAAAGCCGGATGCGTCTTTCGAAAGCGAATCATTTCTCTGCAAAAACGGAACAGGTCCTTTTCTTTTTCCGGCAGCGTCCAATCGAACCAGCTAATTTCGTTGTCCTGACAGTAGGCGTTGTTATTACCACGCTGCGATTTTCGCACCTCATCACCCATGAGAAACATAGGAGTTCCTTGCGACAAAAAAAGAATCGCCAGGAAATTTTTGATTTGCTTCTTCCGGAAAGCTTCCAGCTCCGGCGTTCCTGGTCCCTCTGTTCCATAGTTGGAACCGTAGTTTTCGTTCTGGCCATCGCGGTTCTCTTCACCGTTTGCGGAATTGTGCTTTTGATTGTAGGAGACCAGATCGTTCAACGTAAAACCGTCATGGCACGTGACGTAATTGATGCTCTGGTATGGATTGCGGCCGCGATTCCGGTAGAGGTCCGGGCTTCCCAGAATTCTGGAAGCAAAAATACTTACCATTCCATTATCACCCCGCACAAAACGGCGGACATCATCCCGGTATTGGCCGTTCCATTCGGCCCAGCGCTCGCCTGGAAAAGATCCCACCTGATATAAACCGGCAGCATCCCACGCCTCCGCAATAATCTTTGTTTTTTGCAAAAGCGGATCTGATTCAATCTCCCACAGCAAGGGGGGATTCTCCATGGGCCGCCCTTTTTCATCGCGCGAAAGAATAGACGCAAGATCAAAACGAAATCCGTCTACGTGCATGACACTGACCCAGTAACGCAGACAATCCAGGATCAAACGCCGGATGATCGGATGGTTACAACTCACCGTATTTCCGCAGCCGGAATAGTTCGAGTATCTTGACTTATCGTGATCCTCGATTAAATAGTAAACGGAGTTCTCAAAGCCTTTCAGGCTCAGGGTTGGGCCGGCGCCGTCCCCTTCACCTGTGTGATTGAAAACCACATCCAGAATTACTTCGAGACCGGCCTTATGAAGCGCCTTCACCATATCGCGAAATCCGGTGAGGTACTCCATGTTGTCCCAGTCCGAAATGTAATATCCGCGATGAGGGGCAAAAAAACTGATCGGATTGTAGCCCCAGTAATTCGTGAGTTTTTCGCCGGTCTCAGGATTGATGTAGGGATTTTCCATAGCATCAAATTGCTGAACAGGCAATAACTCCACTGTGGTGATTCCTAATTCCTTTAAGTAAGGGATTTTTTCAACCAACCCGTCAAACGTTCCGGGATATTTAACGTTTGAAGAAGGGTGACGGGTGAAGCCGCGCACATGCATTTCATAGATGATGGTTTCGGTGGGGTCATTACGAGGCGAGTGTACACTCTCCCAATCATAAATCTCGGAATTCACCACAAGACTTTTCATTGCTGAACGGCAGTTCTCAACCGGAGAGCATGCCTGCGCGCGAGACCAGTTCTTGCCGTACACGACACCTTTTGAATAAGGATCGATCAAGATCTTGTTGTGGTTGAATCGATGTCCCTGCACAGGATCAAATGGACCCTCAACCTGGTAGGCATAGATTTGACCACCGGTGATTCCTTCTACGAAGATGTGCCAGTAATAAAATGTTTTATTGACTTGTGGATGGAAAGATAGGACATGCGCCGGTTGAGCATCGTCAAAGTGGTCAAATAAGAGCAATTCAACTGAAATGGCACGTAGCGAGAAAAGTGAAAAATTGACTCCTCCCGGAAGCACCGTCACTCCGAGCGGGTAAGGCTCTCCAGGCAAGGTTGCCATCTTTCTTCCCACCGGCTCAGTGTAGCACGCGCCTAATTGTGCCGCTCTCGCGTGAGCCGGGAGGCTTCCTCAACACATCCAGAAATTTCCCGGCAGCATGGGAATGCACTTTATCGCGCAGAAAAATGACGCGCAGGATCCTTTTGTGCTTGAAATCACGCAACGGGATGATAACAAATTTCTTTTCCCGAAGTTCATTGGTAATAGCCAAACGCGGTACAAACGCAATTCCCAGATTCATCTCCACAAACTGCTTGATGGTCTCGATACTGGAAAGCTCAATGCCTATGTTCAAAGGCACGCCGGCGTCCCGAAAAGCCGCAATCACATGATCTCTTGAAGGAGATTTCACGTTGTGCGCCACAAAAGTCTCAGTCCCGAGCGTTTCGATCGTTGCCTTCCGCTTTTTTGCAAGAATATGATCAGGCGGAACAATCAAAACGAGTTCATCTTCCAGAATGGGGAAGGACTCCAACTCGCGGTCTGCTGGATCAAATGCGATGATGCCAAAATCCAAATTTCGTTCTTTGATTTCCCGCGGCAGTTGAATCGAAGAGGATCGGAATACTTCCACTTTGATTCGCGGAAAGTGTTCGCGATAAGTGAGTATCATTTTCGGCAACAGGTAAAGATTGGTGCTCTCATTTGCTCCAATCCTGACTTTTCCTTCGTGTAAGTGCTGGAGTTCCTCTATTGCCGTAAAAGCTTCCTGCCTGAGATTCAGAATCTGCGCGGCGTATTCGATCAACGCGCTTCCGGCATCCGTTAACTTCACCTGGCGCCGGTAACGGTCAAAAAGTGGACTGCCGATCTCCTGCTCAAGTTTCTTGATCGAAATGCTGATCGCAGGTTGCGTGTGCGCAAGCTCCTCAGCCGCTTGAGCAAAGCTCTTGAGGCGCGCCACCGCAAGAAATGCTTCCAGTTGAAAGAACTCCATAAATATTATTTATTATACCTAAAAAATAATAAATTTTACATATACCACATGAATTGATATTTTGTGCGGATCTCGTTACTCAGCACTCAGCACTTTGCACTCAGCACTTCTAGGAGGGACGCATGCAAAACAAAATTACTATTTTCGATACAACGTTGCGGGATGGGGAGCAATCTCCAGGCTGCAGCATGAACGTGGAAGAAAAGTTAAGGATGGCCCGCCAGCTGGATACGCTGGGCGTGGATGTAATCGAGGCCGGCTTTCCCATTTCTTCCGAAGAAGATTTTGAAGCAGTAAAGCGAATTGCGTTTGCAATCCGGCGTCCCGTGATTGCCGGGCTGGCTCGGGCCGTTCCGCAGGATATCGATCGCGCGTGGGACGCGCTCCAGCATGCAGCGCGACCACGCATCCACACTTTCATTGCCACATCCGACATCCATCTTCAATACAAACTCAAAAAGACCCGGGAGCAGGTCCTGGAAGACGCCCGCGCTGCGGTGAGACTGGCAAAAAGTTACTGTGAGGAAGTCGAGTTTTCTGCGGAAGATGCGACGCGCAGTGATCTGGAATATCTCATTTCAGTGTTAAGTGCAGTGATCGAAGAAGGAGTTACGACGATCAACATCCCGGATACCGTGGGTTATACGATCCCGGCAGAATTTACGCAGATCATCGAAACTTTGCGCGCGCGTGTACCGGGAATCGAAAATGTTACGTTAAGTGTTCATTGCCACATTGATCTTGGTCTTGCGGTTGCGAACTCCATCGCAGCGATTCAGGCCGGCGCGAGACAGGTGGAGTGCACCATCAATGGAATTGGAGAACGTGCCGGCAATGCCTCACTCGAAGAAATCGTCATGGCTCTTCATGTGCGTAAGGATATTCTGCACGTGACTGCCGCCGTTCAAACGGAGCAGATTTTTAAAACCAGCCAGATGTTGAGCAACATCACAGGAATCCTGGTGCAGCCGAATAAAGCGGTTGTTGGCAAAAACGCTTTCGCGCATGAAGCCGGCATCCATCAGGACGGGATGCTGAAGAACAAATTGACCTATGAGATCATGCGGCCGGAATCTGTAGGAATCAAACAAACCACTCTCATACTGGGAAAACATTCCGGACGCCACGCGTTGCAGAAAAAATTTGAGGAAATGGGTTACACGTTGACACGCTCTGAGCTGGATAAGGCCTATAAACTCTTCACGCGACTCGCCGATCGCAAAAAGGAAGTATTTGAAGAAGATTTACTGGCGATCGTTCAAGACGGACTCCGTGAAATTCCGGAAACATACTCATTGCGTCTGGTGCAATCGCTTGCCGGGAATCCAAAATCGGCGGCGGCCACTGTTGTTCTGGAAAAAAACGGTGAAGTTTTGCTCCAATCTGCTACCGGGGATGGTCCGATTGCAGCGGCCTACGAAGCGATCGATTTGATCACAGGCCTGAAAGGTAAGGTCGCGGACTATACGATCCATTCGATCACGCAAGGGGCGGACGCAGTTGGTGAAGTATTTGTGCATGTGGATTTCGAAGGAAAGAAATTTACAGGCCGCGCAGCGAGCACAGATGTCGTGGATGCAAGCACACGCGCTTACTTATATGCGGCGAACAAGGCCTTGTATTTGAAGAACCGCCAGTCCTTTCAGACAGCACAAACGGAAATGGTCTCAGAAAATTTCCAGGCAGTGACCCGTCACTTCGAAGCGCGAGACTAACCAATGGGGATGATGGCACGAACACTTTTTCAAAAACTCTGGGATTCGCACGTTGTGCAGGAAGCAGATGGTGAAGCGATTCTGTATATCGACTGTCATCTTGTTCATGAAGTGACATCGCCTCAAGCATTTGAGGGTTTGCGACAGGCAAAACGAAGCGTCAGGCGCCCGGATCGCACTTATGCAACCGTCGATCACAATATTCCTACCGTTGATCGCGCCTTGCCCATTTCTGATCCGCTGGCGCGCACGCAAGTCGAAACGCTGGAACAGAATTGCCAGCAGTTTGGGATTACGCTCTTTGGATTGAATAGCGCGCATCAGGGAATCGTTCATGTCATCGGCCCGGAGCTAGGAATCACACGTCCCGGAATGACGATTGTCTGCGGTGATAGTCACACATCCACACACGGAGCTTTTGGCGCTCTTGCGTTTGGCATTGGAACCAGCGAAGTGGAGCATGTTCTTGCAACACAGTGTCTCCGGCAGAACCGCGCGAAAACTTTTGAAGTGCGGTGGAACGGCTCTATTCCCCATGGTGTGAGCGCAAAAGATATGATTCTCTACATGATTCGTTGCATCGGTACTGGCGGTGCGACAGGCACAGTCATCGAATATACAGGCGATGCAATCAAAAACCTTACAATGGAAGAGCGCATGACGGTTTGCAACATGTCGATAGAAGCGGGCGCTCGCGCCGGCATGATGGCTCCGGATGAAACGACTTACGCCTATCTTGAGGGGCGTCCTTATACACCGAAAAATAAGGACTTTGCGGAGGCAGTAGAGCGCTGGAAAATGTTACCTTCTGATCCGGGAGCTTCGTACGACCGAACTCTGGAAATCGACGTTTCGAAACTGGCGCCGCAGGTAAGTTGGGGTACGAATCCCGCAATGGTTGCAGATGTAACGGGAGAAGTACCCCATCCGGATTCTTTCCAGGATGACAACACACGCAAAGCAACAAGGCGGGCTCTGGAGTACATGGCGCTTCAACCCGGCGTTCCGATTCAGGAGATCCGGATCGATCGGGTATTCATCGGATCCTGCACCAATTCGCGGATTGAAGATCTACGCGCGGCCGCCAAAGTGATCCAGGGTAAGAAAGTTTCGGGAAGCGTTCATGCGATGGTGGTTCCCGGGTCGCAGCAGATCAAACGCCAGGCGGAAGAGGAAGGTCTGGCGGAAATTTTCCGGCAAGCCGGTTTTGATTGGAGAGAATCAGGATGCAGCATGTGTCTGGGAATGAATTCCGACATTGTGCAACCGGGACAGCGCTGTGCGTCCACTTCCAATCGTAATTTTGAAGGCCGGCAGGGGCGTGGCGCACGCACGCATCTGGTCAGTCCTGCGATGGCTGCAGCAGCCGCCATCACCGGACATTTTGTCGACATACGTGATTGGAGTTAATCATGAGAGCTTTTCGTTCCCATCAAGGCCTTGTTGCAGTTTTGGACCGTGTCAATGTGGATACCGATCAGATCATTCCGAAACAATTCCTGAAAAGGATTGAACGGACCGGGTATGGTCAGTTCGTTTTTTATGATTGGCGTTTCCATCCCGATGGATCTTTACAGCACGACTTCGAGCTCAATCAACCCCAATTTCAGGGAGCTTCTATTCTATTAGCAGGAGCCAACTTCGGCTGTGGTTCTTCGCGCGAACACGCTCCGTGGGCGCTGGACGATTTCGGATTCCGCGTTATCATCGCGCCATCCTTCAGTGATATTTTCCACAACAACTGTTTTCAAAACGGATTGCTGCCTGTTCGTCTTTCTGAAATGCAAGTAAGGGAGTTGATGAATCGCGCCCGTTCCAATCCTGGTTATAAATTAAATGCTAGTCTGAAGTCGCGGAGCATTCAGGATGATTTCGGTTTGCGGCTTGCATTTGAAATCGATGCGTTTCGACGGGAATGTTTACTTCACGGACTCGATGAGATCGGTCTGACACTGCAGCACGAAAACAAGATCCTGGAATTCGAGCGCACTCAGCACTCGGCACTCAGCACTCAGCACTAAACTTGGTTACATGAAAAAGGGTAGTTATAACATCGCGGTTCTGCCGGGTGATGGAGTCGGGCCAGAGGTTACGGCCCAGGCATTCAAAGTCCTTCAAGCAATCGGCGAAAGATTCGGCTGCGAATTTCGATTCACTTCCCATTCAATCGGAGGAGCCGCGCTGAAGGAGACTGGTGTTCCTCTACCGAACGAAACTTTAAGCGCATGTCTGAAAAGCGACGCCGTTCTGCTGGGAGCCGTAGGCGCTCCCGAGTTTGATCAAAATCCGCCCGAACTGAAGCCGGAAACAGCGCTCCTGAAACTCCGCAAGGCTCTGGGCGTTTTTGCAAATCTGCGTCCGGTTCTATTGCATGCTTGTCTGGCGGAAGCTTCCCCGCTCAAACGCGAGGTTGTGAACGGTGCGGATCTGTTGATTGTGCGTGAGTTGACCGGTGGCCTCTACTTTGCGGAGCCACGCGGTTTCGAACAGGATGCGGCCTGGAACACCATGCGCTACAGTCGCGAAGAAATTGAGCGCATCACGCATGTTGCTTTTCAAGCTGCGAGAACACGCCGCAAGAAGGTTCATTCCATTGACAAAGCGAATGTCCTGGAAACCTCGCAGTTGTGGAGAAAAGTCGTGAACGGGGTTGCTGATGAATATCCTGATGTTTCGCTGCAGCACATGTATGTGGATAACTGTGCCATGCAACTGATCGCAAATCCTTCACAGTTCGATGTGATCCTCACTGAAAATCTTTTCGGCGATATTCTCAGCGATGAAGCTGCAATGCTAACCGGCTCGATCGGTATGCTCCCTTCCGCATCACTGGGCGGACGTACGGCGCTTTATGAACCGGTACATGGCTCCGCTCCCGACATCGCAGGAAAAGCTGTGGCCAACCCGCTTGGCGCCATTGCATCCGTATCCATGATGTTGCGTTATTCGTTCCATCTGGAAGCGGAAGCTACAGCGGTTGAAAACGCAATCGACGTTGTTCTGGCGGATGGTTTGCGCACCGCGGACATTTATCGTGGCTCCGGAACTCTTGTCAGCACTGCTGAAATGGGCGTTTCTGTTGCTTCTGCAATTTTGAAAATCCCAGTCGCGTAAGCAGAACCTGGATCAAACAATCTTCACACTTTCATTTATACTGGATTCACATCGGAAAATTTCATGAGCCTTACTCCTGCGTCATTCGTTGATTTGTTTGAGGTTCAAGCTGCAAGATCCCCTGAGTCGACCGCAGTAATCGATCGAGTGCGACGCCTAACATACGCTGAGCTGAATGGCCGCGCAAATCAGATCGCTCATGCTCTTCGCCGGCTTGGCGCCGGTCGGGAGATGCTCGTTGGAATTTTCCTGCAACGATCCGTAGAATTGGTGGCTGGATTGCTCGGTATTCTGAAATCAGGCGCCGCTTATGTTCCCCTGGATCCCTCTTACCCTTCGGAACGCATTTGCAGAATCATGTCCGACTCCTCACCAGCTGTCCTGCTGACGCAGCAATCCCTCTACCCGAAGTTACGCGATTTTAGCGGGAGTCTTCTTTGCATCGAAACCACAACGCAAGAAAAGAAAAATTGGGAAGCTGTTCCCTCACCTGTGACATCACGGAATCTGGCATATGTGATTTACACGTCCGGCTCTACCGGGAAGCCAAAAGGAGTGGAGATTATGCACAGTTCGGTCATAAATCTCCTGTCAGCTCTGGTAGAAGAATGGAATATTACGGCAGAAGATTCGTTTCTTGCTGCAGCCAGCGTGGCGTTTGACATGTCAGTCCCGGAAATCTTTGTACCTCTTGTTCGGGGAGCCCGGCTGCGAATTGTTGAATCGCCCTTTATCGAGCGGGACAATTTCCTCAAGGCTTTGTGCGATCCGGAAATCACTTTTGTTCAGGGAACTTCTTCCACATGGAGAATGGCCCTGGATAGTGGATGGAAGGGCAACAGGAAATTGAAAGCGGTCTGTGGAGGCGAAGCGCTCTCCCTGGAACTGGCGCGGGCTCTCACAGAAAAAGTCGGAACCTTGTGGAACATGTATGGTCCGACTGAGACATGTGTTTGGTCAACAGCTTGTCGAATCAATCGGAGCGATTCCAAAGTTACGCTTGGGCATCCCTTGTCAGGAACTCAACTCTATGTCCTGGATCAAGATGAGAAACCGGTTGGTCCGGGCGCTGCAGGAGAACTTTATGTAGGCGGGGCCGGGCTTGCTCGCGGTTATCGTGGTGATGCGGATTTGACATCTCAAAAGTTTGTATCGAATTCTTTTTCCGATTCACGCGAAAGCCGGCTTTACAGAACCGGGGATCGAGTTCTGTTCCATGATAACGGAAGTCTTGAATTCATGGACCGAATGGATCTCCAGGTGAAGGTCCGCGGTTTTCGGGTTGAAACGGGAGACGTGGAAGCGGCGGTAATGCGCCATGAAGCAATCAAAGGCGCGGCGGTTGCCGTGCGGCAGGACGGAACAGGAAGCAATCTTCTGATCGCCTATCTGGTTGCAAGAACTGGTGTTCCTCCATCCATCGATGAGCTCCGCGCTTTTCTTCGCGAAATTTTGCCTGAGTATATGGTCCCTTCCTTATTTATGTTTCTAAAGGCTCTTCCGGTTACCCCGAATGGAAAACTCGATCGCAATGCTTTGTTGCATCTCAAACCGTTCTCAAGTGAAACGGAACGCGAATTTGCTCATCCTTCCGGTTGGATACAGGAAACGCTTGCCGGCATCTGGTCTGATGTGCTGGGAGTGGATCGTCCGGGAGTATACGATAACTTTTTTGATCTGGGCGGGCATTCCTTATCCGCAACACAGGTTCAGGCGCGGATTCGCCATGCATTCGATCTGGAAATACCATTCTCTACATTCTTTCAAGCGCCCACCATATTAGCTCTTTCAAAGCATTTGGCTCACGCGGTTTCCGCTGCACATTCACTACCGGAGATCAAGAAGATCAGCAGGCAACTGGAAATTCCACTCTCTTTTCCCCAGGAAGGAGTATGGTTTCTTCAACAGCTCACTCCCGAATGCAACGCCTATCATTTTCAATCGAAACTTCAGTTTGATGGAAATCTAAATCTGGAATCCCTGAGACAATCACTTGCAGAAATCGTTCGCCGTCATGAAATTTATCGAACCAGCTTTCCATCGCTCCAGGGCCGGCCGGTCCAACAAATTCACGAACCATGGATTCCTGACTTGCCGGTTGTGGATCTAAGCGGAGAACCGGATCAGGAGAGTGCTGCTGAACATTTCATCCAGGTAACAGTCCGCAGTATTCAGTTTGATGTTGCTCAGCTTCCGTTAATTCGGTGGTTTGTACTTCATTTAAGCTCCAAAAGAAATATTTTGCTTCATATTGAACACCACCTGGTTCATGATGGCTGGTCCTTTCGCGTGTTCCTTAATGAACTGATAACGCTTTATCTCGCGTATAACCAGGAACTCGCTTCCCCGCTTCCTGAACTCAATATACAGTTCGCAGATTTTGCCTGGTGGCAACAAAACATACTTAAGGAGATTTTGGAACGGGAACAGTTGCCGTACTGGAAAAAGAAATTGTCAGGCGCTCAGACGCTGATTGAGCTTCCGTCGGATCGTTCACGTTTAAAACGGCAAAGATATCGCGGCGCTGCTCCCAGAATAGAGCTTCCGGAACGGCTTTATAAATCCTTATGCCGGATGGCAAGGGAAAATTCAACGACCCTTTTTGTAACAATGCTGGCGGCTTTGCTGGCTTTGATTTACCGGTATACCGCTCAGGAAGATTTGGTTGTGGGCACCGGAATTGCAAATCGGCGTACGCGTGAGACAGAGAGCATGATCGGAATGGTGATCAACACGGTCGTCCTTCGTACAGACCTTTCCGGAAACCCAACATTCCGTGAGCTGCTGGATCGGGGACGTAAGGTGATATTGGAAGCGCAGGAACATCAGGATTTGCCGTTTCGTGCAATTGTGGAGAGTTTGCAACCGGAAAGACAACTTCAAGCAAACCCTCTGTTTCAAGTGATGTTTAATTTTCATGATGCCCCTCTTCGTTTGCCGGAAATACCCGGGACCGAAATCACGTTGACTGAAGTAATCAGCAATGATTCTGCGAAATTCGATCTGAATCTGATTGTGATTCCACCTGTAAAAACAATGAAGGGGTGTGAAGCGATTAACTTGATCTGGGAATATAGTACCGATCTGTTTGAACCGGCTACGATTCGTAGAATGATGAACCATTATGTGCAAATTTTGGAGGGCGCAGTTGCTAATCCTGGTTCTCGAATCTCCGACCTGCCGATCATGACAGAAGCGGAACGAACGCAAATTCGCGCAGATTGGAATAAAACAGCGACAGACTATCCGCGGGAGAAAACGATTTCAGAGTCTCCGGATTGCGAAAGACCTGAAATGACTCGCCCTTACGTTGAGCCCCAGAATGAAATTGAGGAAGTTGTTGCGCGAATCTGGTCAGAGGTGCTCGATCGAAATCGGATCGGCGTCCAGGATGATTTTTTTGAGCTGGGGGGAGATTCAATATCTGCCATTCGCGTTGTATCGCGCCTGTATACCGCTCTTGGTATACAAATTCCGATATCTCTGATCTTTGAGATTTCTACCGTCTCGGGTTTAACCGACTTCATTCAGAATCGTATTGAGCCGCTACCCACTGCAAGATCCGGTAATCCTATGGAACCTGGATCAAACCAATCTTCTTGAGCAAAGCATTGAATCGTTTATCGGTTGAGATCGGTTTTAAGAGACGATCGAACTTCATCTGGGCAGACAGTCCTGAATCGCGCTGCTGGTAAGCGCGCTCTAACCACTCGAAAGCTTTATCGGCTTGCCCCCAGTACCCATAAACCTGGGCAATCTGATATGCTCCACCGCTCTGATCCGTTGCAATTAGCTCGTTAAGAATCGCTTCCGCTTCTTCCTTACGTCCAAGCTCACGGTATACAAGGCTTAAAACCTGACGGCGATAGGCAGTGTGCGAGACTTTTTTTATCTCCTCCAGACTTTCGTTGAGCCGTCCCTGTATGAGAAATAGTCTGGCCAGCCGGTATCTTGGCAAAGTCGACCGCGAGTTTAATTCCAATGCCTTCCTCAGTGCCGCTTCTGCTTCGCTAAACTGTCCTGAGCAATAGTAAGCAAAACCCAAACCGTCATACGCGGCAGCACTGAGCGGGTCCAGTACCACAGCATGCTGAAGCATGGCGATTGCCTTTTCGAGCGGTCCAAGTGTTACATACAGCCTCCCTGCTCTGGAATAAGCAAGGGCGCTGCCCGGACTCAATTGCAGAGCACGTTGAAACGATCGCTCTGCTTCAGCCCAGTCCCAGCCGTACCACAAGTTGATGGAACCATGCATGACATGTGCTTCCGCGAGGTTACTGTTGATGGCAAGCGCTTTATCAACCGTTTCCCTGATGAATTTCAAGCTATCGCGTGCTTCTATCTGCCCAAAGTTTGTCTGCCAGAGGCGAACTTCAGCCAATCCGACCAATGCCAGAGCATTCCTGGGATCAAGGGCGATTGCCTCCTGGTAGTAATCAACAGCCTTTCCCCAATCCTCAGCACTGCCGCGATCGAAGTAAAAACGACCTTGCAGGTAAGCATTGTATGCTTCCGTATTACTTTCCTGTGAAGATAAATTCTTCCCTTTCAATAATTCTACTTTGAGTGCTTTCACAACCGCACGGGCAATGTCTTCCTGCACGTCGAAAATACTTTTCATCTCACGATCATAACTCTGTGACCAGAGATGATAACCATCGGATGCGTTGATGAGCTGCGCGCTGATTCTTACCCGGTTCTGTTCCTTGCGAACACTTCCTTCTAATATAGTAGATACATTTAGCTTCCTGGCGATGTTTTTCAAATCCTCATTTTTGCCTTTAAATTGGAAAGAGGAAGTGCGTGAAGTTACACGAAGATCTGGTATTTGTACCAGCAAGTTCAGGATCTCTTCCGCTAATCCGTCCGAAAAATATTCGTTGGCCTTGTCTGCACTCAAATTTATAAAAGGAAGAACAGCAATAGACGGGCCTGAAGGTACAGATGGTGCAGGTTGTTCGATTGCTTTTGTTTCTTGAGGAACTTTCTCCGTTCTTGCGCGCGTAAATAACCAGATCGCGAGTATTCCCAGCAGAAGCAACGCCACATCGATAAAAATCGTCCGGCGTAAACGCCGCTTGTCAGCTGTTGTAGCTGACAACGCCTGAGCAGTTGTCGTCCCTCGTTTCTGGCGTTGCAGATCGGTTCGCATCTCGGAAGCGTGCTGGTAACGGAGGTTCGGATCTTTTTCAAGGGCCTTGTTGATGATCTGTTCCAGTTCCGCCGGCACCAGGGGATTCTTCCGGACGGGAGCAGCCGCTTCCTTTGTGAGCAAAGCTTCAAGGATTTCTGCTGCAGATCTTCCTACAAACGGCAAGGTACCTGTGACCATTTCGTAAAGGACTACGCCAAAAGAAAAAAGATCGGTCCGTGCATCAAGCGGTCTCGCGCGGGCTTGTTCCGGAGACATATAGGCAACCGTTCCGACAGTCGCACCTGTGCTCGTCAGACTCTCTTCCAGGCTGGCGGTTGGGTGTGCCTCAGCATCCGTGCTTTGCAAATTCTGTTTTGCCAATCCGAAATCGAGCAGCTTTGCCTGGCCACGCTCGGTAACAAAGATATTTGCGGGCTTGATGTCACGATGAATAATCCCTTCGCGATGCGCTGCGTCCAGTCCATCGGCAATCTGCACACCCAGTTCCAATACATCTTCGATCTGCATGGGGTTTCCGCCAATGCGATACTTCAGCGTTTGTCCCTTCATTAATTCCATTACCAGAAAGGGACGACCCTCCTGCTCACCAATCTCATGGATGACGCAAATGTTGGGGTGGTTCAACGATGAAGCTGAGCGTGCTTCACGCCGGAACCGTTCCACTGCATCCGGACTTTCCAGCATGTCTTCTGGTAAGAATTTGACGGCTACGTGACGGCGAAGGGTCAGATCTTCAGCCTCATAGACTACTCCCATGCCCCCTCCCCCAAGTTTTTTTAGAATTTGGTAGTGTCCAACTGTTTGACCGGTCAGAGGAGAATCGCTGGAATCAGACATCGACTCTAGTGTGTCCCATTAATATCCGTCTATTATTACATCCATTCTAACCGTAGTTGAATATATATTAGGATAGTCAATCGACAACAACTTGTGAGATTCAACCCTGTGGATTTTCAAACACGCATTCGCAAAATACCCGTATGGGCGCGGCTGTTTCTGGTTGCATCTCTGTTGTTCTTTTCCTTGTCGGTTTTTTTATATGTTCGTTGCGGATGGAAAGGTTGTCCCAACGTTGACAGACTGAAGTCGTATCAACCCGGAAAAGCATCCAAATTAATCGATCGCAACGGTAGACTTCTTACGCTTCTACGGCCCGTTGAAGGCGAAACGATCCCATTGGAAAAAATTCCAGAACATGTCCGCGCCGCTTTCGTTTCAGTAGAAGACAAACGCTTCTACGAACACGATGGTGTAGATTGGCGACGCGTCGCCGGTGCTACGATTGCAAATCTCAAGAGAGCAAGTTTCCAACAGGGATTCAGCACTATAACGATGCAGCTTGCACGGAACGTTTTTCCTGATCGGCTGCCCGCAAAAGAGAGAACACTGACACGGAAATTCCTGGAGATTCGAGTTGCTGATGAAATCGAAGACCAATTCAGCAAAGATGAGATTCTGGAACTTTACTTAAGCCATGTATATTTTGGAAACGGCGCGCGCGGCATTTCAGCGGCTTCGCAACATTATTTTGGAAGACGCGTTCAGGAGCTCACGCTAAGTCAGGGGGCATTGCTTGCAGCCATGCTGAAAGGACCGTCACACTACGATCCCAGACGTCATCCTGAAGCGGCTGAGAAGCGGCGAAATCTGGTGTTGGATCTAATCCAGGAGCAAGGTCAAGCGACGAAGACAGCGGTCACTTCCGCCAAAA
>JBKKAT010000162.1:0-6424 GCA_046714535.1 Acidobacteriota bacterium
CCCCTGGGCCAGGGTGGATTATTTCAGGTGCCGAGCATCCGTGGTTCTGCGCGGGAGCGAACGATCCTTCTCTTTGAATCGGTACGGATCACTTCAGAGCGCCGCACCGGTCCCAGCTTTTCTTTCGTGGATGCACTCTTTCTGGATCGAATCGACGTTACGCGCGGCCCTGCTCCGGTGCTTTATGGTTCGAATGGCGCGTCCGGTCTGATTCAGGCATTTGCCCTCGAACCTTCGAGCACTTCCTCATCAGCAACCTTCAGAACCGGATATCAAACGAACTTAAATGAGAACTGGCAATCGCTCACATGGAAAAATGGTACGGATCGTTTTCAATATATTTTAGGCGCCGTTCGCCGGGAGAGTGGCGATTTTGAGTCCGGTGATGGACAGGAATTTCAATCGGGCTTTAAGCGATTGAATTTTTTGGGAAAAGCACGCTGGTTCTCGGATGCAGGAACGTTGACCTTCCTCGTTCTTCCTACCTGGACCGACAACATTGAAAAAGCAAGCAGCGATGCCATCACGAGACCAACATTGTATCCGGAAGAAAATCATCAAGTTTACGCAGTCGATTGGCAAAACCCGCTTCTGAAAGGAGTGTACGACTATCAAGTGCAGGCGTGGTTCCATCCGAATAGTCTGATCACCAGAGATGAAAATGTATCAAACGGTACTGTGACTTCAAGGAACGTTGTTTTTAACGATACGGATGATTTCGGAGTTCGCTTCCGGGTTGGGCGGGCTGCTTTCGAGAACTGGAGATTCTGGACCGGTCTTGATTACTTCGCGCGCGCGAATGTGAATGCGCGCCAGGAATCTTTTGTTCCTTCTTCTACAGGATTCGACTTAACCAATTCCTTCTTTTCCATCCGCGATGGAAGTTACAACATTGCCGGATTGTTCCTGACCAGCAGCGGAAATGTGGGAAAAATGATAACCAATGGAGGACTCCGGCTGCAGCGTGTTCATACTGCCAATCATGCCACGGATTCGATCTCCGATTCCGAATACAGCTGGAGCGGAAATTTTGGCGGTGATTTACCTTTAAGCAGCAATTGGGATGTGGTTTGGAATATCGGACGTGGAATTCGGCCGGCGACCATCAGTGAAAGGTTTTTCACCGGGGAAACCGGTCGCGGCAGCATCACAGGGAATCCAAACTTGAAGACAGAATCCAATCTCGAAGTAGATGGCGGAATTCGTTTTCACAGGGATCGTAAGTTTGCGGCATTCTATTTATTCCGAAACGGTGTTGACGAATTCATCGCTCGCGTGAGATTGGCTGACGGCAGCTTCACTTATCAGAATCTTCAAGACGTTGCGATCTACGGTATTGAAGGAGAAGGTTATTATGATTTCAATACTTTCCGCGTATATTCAAATTTTCATGTGATTCGGGGGAAGGATGGAAACGACGCTAACGTGAATGACATTCCTCCGGCACGGCTGATCGCAGGATTCCAGTACAGTCCCAAGGATCTATGGTGGAACGGTTCTGTTGAATTGGTCAGACAGTTTGAAAAAGAGAGCGCCGGTCCGGACGAATTAGCACGGGATGCCGCTTCCATTCTCAATGCTAAATTGAAGTTTTTCCTGAATGATCACTTGAGCTTTTTTGTCTCAGGCGCCAATCTCACAAACAAAACTTATTTTGACAGTGCTGACAACCGGGCGCCACTCGCTTACGGCCGCAGTTTTAGTTTTGAACTTCTGAGCCAGTTCTAAACTCTAACATTTAACCTTTAACCTTTAACTTTTATCCTTTATCCTTTTCGTTCCACACTCCATCCCTCAAGACTCGCCATTCATCCCAAATCTGTACGAAAAACTTGTTTTTTGGTTATCATCGGCGTATGCCTTTGAATCCGCGGGTCATGCGATGGATGCTGGCTTTCCTGTTCTGGACAGCCGTCGGTCTCTTCTTCAGCACTCAAATCTATTTGATGATCAATGTAATGGAGGGCAAGCCCTTTCCGTTCAGCAAGGCCATGCGTTCCACATTGCCGGACTGGTATTTGTGGGCATTCCTTGCCATTCCTATCATCCGGCTCTCAAAGCGTTATCCTCTCGAGGCAAAAACGTGGCGCGAATCGATCTGGATCCATCTTCCAGCCAGCGCCGCATTTGCCACGTTTCATATTGCTCTTGCTGTCACCTCTTTGATCTTTTTTGAAGCGCTCGATGGAAATCAGCCCTCCTGGGTTGAAAAATTCGAATTCAATTTCATCTGGTACTTTCACTATGATGTGCTAACCTACTGGGCCATCCTGGGATTTGCTCACGCCGTACAATACTATCGTTCCTTTCAGGAAAAGCGCATGACCGCCGTAAAGCTGCAGGCGCAGCTGAGTCAAGCGCAACTGCAGGCGCTCAAAATGCAGTTGCATCCACATTTCCTGTTTAATACATTGAATTCCATTTCTTCGTTGATGCAACGATCCGGTTCTGAGCATGCGGATATTCAGACAGCAAAAAAAATGATCGTGCGTCTGGCCGATTTTTTGCGGCTAACTTTGCAAAATTCCGGAACTCAGGACGTGGATCTTCAACGAGAACTGGAATTCCTGCGTTGTTATCTCGAAATCGAAAAAGTTCGTTTTCAAGATCGCCTTACTGTTTTGATGAACATCGATCCTGGAACCTTGAATCTCCGAATTCCCAATCTCATCCTGCAACCGATTGTTGAAAACGCGATCCGGTATGGAATCGCTTCCCGGTCGAGTCCGGGTATTGTTGAGATAACAACGGCAAAAAAGAATGGAATGTTGCAGGTTCGTATCCGGGACGACGGCCCCGGGCTCCCTGCCACTTTTCATGAAGGAGTCGGCCTATCCAATACCAAGGCGCGTTTGGAACAATTCTTTGGAGAATCGTATCGATTTGCTCTGGAAAACGTTTCGGAAGGAGGGGTCGAAGTGATTCTGGAGATACCGGCTCATGAGTAACAGAATTCGATGTTTGATTGTGGATGATGAAGTCCTTGCACGTGAAGGGATGAGAATTCTTGCGCAAAAGGATTCTGAACTGCAAGTGATCGGCGAATGCGCCAACGGCCTGCAGGCGGTCGAATCGATTTCGCAAAAGCGGCCTGACCTGGTGCTGCTGGATATTCAAATGCCGGAGATGGATGGCTTTGGCGTATTGAGTCATCTGACACGGGAAGCACTTCCTTATATCATTTTTGTTACTGCTTATGACAAATATGCCGTTCAGGCTTTTGAAGTTCATGCCCTGGATTATCTCCTGAAGCCTGTCGATGAGGAACGCTTTGAACGGGCCGTGAAACGGGCAAAAATAATGTTGCGGTCGGAATCCGAATGGGATCAGCATATTATGGGACTCCTGGAAGATCTCGAATCCACGAAACCCTCCTATTGTGAACGCGTAATCATCAAAGAAGAGGGACGCATTTATTTTGTGAAGGCCGGTGAAATCGATTGGATTGAAGCCCAGGGGAACTATGCAATTCTACATGCCGGAAAGAAATCACATATGATTCGGGAAGCTATGACAGCTTTAGAAAATCAGCTGAATCCGCAAAAATTTTTCCGAATTCACCGGTCCACGATCGTGAACATCGATCGCGTCTCAGAGCTTCAATCTCTTTTCCATGGCGATTATAAAGTCCTCCTTCACGATGGAACCAGCCTTTTGATGAGTCGACGTTTCCGCGATAAACTGAAAGATCAACTCAAGATAAAAAATTGAGTATTTCACAAAAGATAACAAAGAAAACGAAGATTCAATTCTCTTTTCTTTGTTCCCTTCGTTGTCTTTTGTAAAAAAAATGACGTTAACTGTTGGTTTGTTAGTGGGACGGGAGCGTTCGTTTCCGGATGCATTGATCGCAGAGATAAACGGGAGAGACGGGGGTGTTTCCGCCGAATATGTGCAAACAGGACAAGTGACAACAGAAGAGCGATCTCCTTATGACGTGATTCTGGATCGGATTTCGCATGAAGTTGTTTATTACCAGGCTTTTTTGAAAAAAGCTGCACTGACGGGCACAATCGTGGTCAACAATCCGTTCTGGAGACTTGCAGACGACAAATTTTTTGGAACCGCTCTTGCGGAACGAATAGGAATTGCTGTTCCCAAAACGTTAATTATTCCTTCCCACTCTTATCCCGAAAGTATTGTTCCCGAAAGTCTCAGAAATTTAAAACATCCACTGGACTGGCAGGCGATCATTCAATACACGGGTCTTCCGGCAATTCTCAAACCGCACTGGGGCGGCGGATGGAAGGATGTTCATCGGGTCGATTCGCTCGATGAACTGCTGGCTGCGTACAATTCCTCCGGACGTCTCTGCATGATGTTGCAAGAGTTTATACAATGGGAACAATACGTGCGGTGCATTTGTGTCGGAAAACGAAGAATCCTGATTACAAACTGGGATCCACGAAAATCCCATTTTGAACGCTATCGAAATGTGGATCAAAAACTCCATGAAGATCTTCGGAACAGGATTGAATCAGATGCGATCAAAATCAACGAAGCTCTTGGATACGATATGAACACCGTCGAATTTGCGGTGCGCGGAGGTATCCCGGTGGCCATTGATTTTATGAACTCTGCTCCCGATTTCGATCTTTCTTCTCTCACAGAACTCTATTTTCCGTGGGTTGTTCGCAACATGGCAGACATGCTGATCGAACGGGCTCAACAGCGTTCGCAGGCGAAACCAGGCACGCAGTGGGATCAGTTTATTCACTCATGATTGCGGAGGCGATCCAGTATTACCATCAGCTCTTATCTGAAAAACATCTCGATAGCACAGTCGAGATACTGCAATCTTCCAACGAACGGTTATCAGTGGCCGGACGCCCGGTCTGTACCGTTCTTCGTCCCTTTTTCATTTCAGCGGAAACCTATGCATTCATAAAAAACGCCTCAACCCTCGTCATGGAAGGCATTAACACTTTATGCCGTCATCTCATGCAGGATTCACAATTGAGGCAACAAATGGATCTTTCGCCTGAGGAAGAAACGATCGTTCACGTGAACTCAGGCTATGGTTTGCCGACCGTCAGCGAGCGGCTGGACGGTTTTCTCTCAGGTGATTTTTTTCAATTCGTAGAGTTCAACTCTGATAGTCCGGGTGGAATCGGATACGGGGACGTCTTGAGTGAAGTCTTTTCTTCGATGCCCATTTTGCAGGATTTTTCAAAACGATATTCAGTGGAGACGATACCGGTTCGCGCTCAGGTATTTCATTCATTACTACGCGCTTATCATCAATGGGGAGGAAAAGGACTGCCTGCGATTGCCATCATCGATTGGAAGGACACTCCCACTTATCCTGAATTCCTGTTGTTTCAGGAATTTTTTGAGAAACATGGTTGCCGGGTAAAAATAGGGGATCCGCGCGAGCTGGAATATAGAAATGGGCGCCTTTATCTGGGAGACTTCGCGATTGAACTCGTCTATAAGCGTCTGGTCGTTGGGGAGATGCTCGAACGGCTTGGAACAGACAACGTTCTTGTCCAGGCGGCCAGGGATCGCGCTGTTTGTGTTGCAAACGGTTTCGAGCTCCAGCTTGCGTTCCGGAAAACACTGTTTGCATTGTTAAGCGATCCTGTTCATTCTAATTTATTCGAAGAAAATGTTCAGCGCGCGATTCGGCAGCACATTCCCTGGACCCGTCGTCTGCGGGAAGGAAAAACAGATTTCGAAGGGCAGTTAGTGGATCTGCTTCCATTTGTTTTGCGCAGCAAGGATACCCTCGTGTTAAAACCAGGCGGCGAATATGGAGGCAAAGGCGTGGTGCTCGGATGGGAAGCGAGTGAACAGGAGTGGGAGGAAGCACTCAAGCACGCACTTTCGGATTCTTATGTTGTGCAAAAACGAGTTGCGGTAGCAAGTGAATCCTATCCATCGCTGGTGGAAGGAAAACTGAATTTTGCTGAACGCTACTACGATCTTGATCCTTACGTATGGAACGGACAGGACATTGATGGTTGTGGCGTTCGATTATCGCGCGTTGCACTGCTCAATGTATCTGCCGGCGGCGGCTCTGCCACGCCGCTGTTCATCCTTAAGTAAATTAATTGTAAATTCTTTGCGCCTTAGCGTCTTTGCGTTAAGTTCCCGGCAACGAAATCACAAGAAGGTTCGTCTAATTTGTATGGCTCAATTTCATCTCCGCAATATATTACCAGCGTTCTTTGTAGCGAAAAGCAGCCAGATGATAACAACAAACACACTGTTCGTCCCATACAGATTGTCTTTGATGTTGAATGACTTTAGGCTGAACATGTGGGTCAATATGGTCTTACTAGAACATCGGGAGGTCCTGTGATAGATACTCAGATCCGCCATCCTCTATGGATCATCAATGATGTGGTCCAGTCCAATCCTTTGTATCGCCAGATGGACGTGAATCCTCGATGGTTTGATGAACGCAGCCGCATCCTGGTAG